>CANHBU010000051.1 GCA_947458345.1 Comamonadaceae bacterium | reverse complement strand
CTGGAGCAGGTGCAGGTGCTGTTTAGGCAGTGGCCCAAGATGCCCGGTCGCCATCACTTTGGCTGCCGGCTCGCGATCGATGGCCAGGGGTACCTGTTTTTGACGCTGGGCGAGCGCTTTGCGGCGATGGAGCAGGCGCAGCAACTGGACAACCACTTGGGCAAGATCGTGCGCCTCAACCGCGACGGCAGCATCCCGACGGACAACCCCTACGTCAACCGAGCCGGCGCCCGGCCCGAAATCTGGAGTTTGGGTCATCGCAACCCGCAGGGCGCGGCCATCGGCCCGGATGGCGTGCTGTGGGTCCATGAACACGGCCCCCAGGGCGGCGATGAGGTCAACCGCATCGAGCGCGGACGCAACTACGGCTGGCCGCTCATCACCTACGGCGAGCAGTACGGCGGCGGAAAAATCGGGCAAGGTCTGCAGCGGCTCGAGGGCATGGAGCAGCCCCTGCATTATTGGAGCCCCTCGATTGCCCCCTCGGGCATGGCCTTTGTCCGCAGCGAACGCTATGGCGCCGCCTCTCGCGGGCACCTGATCGTCGGCTCCCTGCGTGGCAATCGCCTGCATCGGCTGGTCTGGGATGGGCAGCGCCTGGTGCGCGAGGAGCTCATCAATGCCCCCATCGAGCAGCGGGTGCGCGACGTGCGACAAGGCCCCGACGGTTGGCTCTACCTCCTCACCGATGCAGCCCAAGGCAGGCTGCTCAGGCTGCTGCCGGCGCCTTGAGGTTCATGCGCCGCTGTGCCTGGGCGGGGCTACACTGAGGCGTCGATCTTTGGGAGCCCCTATGAAAATCCTCGTCACTGCGCTCTTGTTTGCCAGCCTGAGCGTCGCCGCCCAGACCGCGGCAGACAAAGTGGTCTACCACATTGACAACGCAGCCACGCAAGCCACCAAAGGCTTGCGCAACATCCGCAACCACCTCGATGTGGCGCCGGAGACGCAGATCGTCGTCGTCACGCATGCTGAAGGCGTGGACTTCCTGATGGAAGGCGCCAAGGACAAGAGCAACCCGAACATCGACTACGGCGCTCTGGTCTCAGCCCTCAAAGCGCGCAATGTGCGCTTCGAAATCTGCGAAATCACTCTGAGGAATCGGAACCTGAACAAGGGCCAGTTCTCGATGGAGGCCGAGTACACGCCCTCGGGTGTGGTGCGCATCGGCCGACTGCAGGCGCGCGAAGGCTACGCCTATATCAAGCCCTAAACGGGCGGGGGCCGGCACAAAGCCCTGCTGCCCGGCTTGGCTTGTGCGGGCCGCCCTCAGCCCGCGCCGTGGCCGCGGATATAGGTTTCCAGAAACTTGATCTGGTCGCCCTGCTGCTCGATGATGTTCTTGACGATATCGCCGATCGAGATCACGCCCACCACTTTGCCGCCCTGAGCGACCGGCAGGTGGCGAATGTTGCGCGAGGCCATGATGGCCATGCAGTGATCGAGCTCATGGGCCTCCGTGACGGTGATCGGGTTGGCCGTCATCACCGACCGAATCAGGGTATCGCCCGCCTGCTTGCCGGGCAAGAGCACCTTGATCGCGCAGTCACCCTGGGACACGATGCCCACCAACTCGCCGCCTTCGATCACCAAGATGGCGCGCACGCGGTTGTCGCGCATTTTTTGCAGCGCATCCTTGACGCTGTCGTCCGGCGAAACCGAGTACAGAATATTGGCTTTTTGGCTAAGGCAGGTCCGGACGTTCGACATCTTTGGCTCCAAGTCGGGTGGGATCAACAATCAAAAAACGGTACCTCGACCCGAACACGGGCCCCGATAAGGGCCTGCCTCTCAGCCAATACCAATCAAAGTGGTAATTACCGCCGCGGCCGCTTTTCAATCGGCTCGGCTGAATCACTGAGACCATTATGGTGAATTAAGGGAAAAACCGGATAGCACTGGCCCGTAGTTGATCAGTCCCCTCAACTTTTCGCGCGCTCACCCGCAAACGCAGCAGTACCGAGCCGGCAAGCCCGCACCGCCCAAGAACCTGCTGGCTCAGACCTTGCCCAGGGCCTGCAAGATCTTTTGCGGTGTCAGCGGCTGCGACCAGCACTGCGCCTTGAGCGGCGAGAGCGCGTCGTTGATCGCATTCATCACCGCCGCCGGGGCTCCGGCCGTGCCGGCCTCGCCCGCACCCTTGGCCCCAAGCTGAGAGCTGCGGGTGGGGGTCTGCACATGGGCCACGTCGATGTCGGGCATCTCACCGCTCATGGGCACCAGGTAGTCGGCCATGCTGGCGTTGATCATCAGGCCTCGGTCGTCGTATAGGCACTCCTCAAGCAGCGCGCCGCCGATGCCCTGCACGATCGCGCCGCGAATTTGCTCGTCCACCAGCTTGGGATTGATCACCCGGCCGCAGTCTTCTACCGCCCAGTGCTTGAGCAACTTGACGAAGCCGGTGTCGGGGTCGACCTCCACATAAGAAGCCTGCACCCCGTTGGTGAAGATGAAGGGATAGTCGCGCTGCGCATAGTGGCGCGTGACCATGAGCTCGGGGGTGAAGTCGTTGGGCAGCGTATCCGACCGGAAGTAGGCAATGCGGCCGAGCTCGGCCAAGTCCAGCACCGGCTCCATCGACCCGGCGTCGACCACCTTGCCGCGGCGAATCGCCAGTTCGGCCGTATCGCGCTTGAGAATGACCGCAGCGACTTTCACGATGTTGGCGCGCAGCGCCTGGCCGGCCAGAAGCACCGCCTCGCCACCCACGCCCGCACCCCGCGAAGCCCAGGTGCCGCCGCCGTAGGGCGTGACATCGGTATCGCTGAGCACCAGGCGAACCTTCTCCAAATCGATACCCACCGCATCGGCCGCGATTTGGCGGTAGATGCCGTCGTTGCCCTGACCTTGCTCGCCCACGCTCACGCTCACGCTGATGGCGCCGCTCGGGTCCAGGCGCATCGTGCAGCCGTCTTGCGAGGCGATGCGCGCACCGCCGACGCCGTAGAAGGCGGCACTGGGATTGGTCAGCTCGATCAAGGTGGCCAAGCCAATGCCGCGGTAGATGCCCACCTTGCGCAGCGCTTCGATCTCGGCCTTGAGCTTCGGGTAGTCCATCATGTGCTCGAGCTTGCGCAGACACGCCTCGTGCGACAGCACCTCCAGCTTGATACCGCTGGCCCCGGTGGCTGGGTAAGCGTCGTCAGGAATGACGTTCTTCTTGCGCAGCTCCAGCGGATCCATGCCAATGGCGCGCGCCGCCTGGTCGACCAGGCCTTCAGTGACGGCGCAGGCAATCGGATGGCCCACACCGCGGTACTGGCAGGTCGGGGTTTTGTTCTGAAACACCACCTTGAGCTGCGCCCGATAGTTTTTGTGCTTGTAGGGGCCGCCCACCAGGTTAACCACCTGGTTGCCCTCGATCGCACTGGTGCGGGGAAACATCGAGTAGGGGCCGATACCGGTCAGGTCGTCCATCTCAAAAGCCAGGATCTCGCCACTCTTGCTGGCCGCAATCCGTGCCTTGACCCGGTGGTGGCGGGCATGGATGTCGCTGATAAAGCTCTCGATGCGGTCTGCCACAAACTTCACCGGGCGCCTGCACATCATCGACAGTGCCACGGTGGCAAAGTCATCCGGATAAGCATGCACCTTGATGCCAAAGGAGCCGCCGACTTCCTTGCAGACCACGCGAACACTGGACTCGGGCAGATCAAACTGGCGCGCGTACAAATCCTGCATCATGTGCGGCGCCTGGAACGAGTGGTAGACGGTCAGCTTCTGGTCGGCCGAGTTCCATTCGGCGATCTGGCTGCGCGGCTCCAGTGTGACGCCGGTGTGGCGGCCAAACTCGAAAACGGTCTCGACCACCGCGTCGGCCTTCGCAAACGCGTCGTCGACCTCGCCCACGTTCAGGCTGCGAGCAAAGCACAGGTTGTCACCGAGTTCGGGATGAATCAGTGGCGTGGAGGCGTCGAGCGCGGTCTCCATGTCGACCACTGGATCGAGCTCCTCGATGTCGACCTGCAGCAACTGCAGCGCGTCTTCGGCCTGCTCACGGGTTTCGGCAACAACCGCCACCACTGGCTCGCCCTGCCAGCAGGCGCGCTCGAGCGCCATGGGGTACTGCGGCGCCGACTTCATGCCCGCCAAATGGCCCAACACCGCCACCCAGGGCTTGCAGATTTTGGCGATGTCGTGCCCGTCGGCCACCAAAATCACGCCCGGCATGGTGCGCGCAGCCGAGGCATCGATGCGCTTGATGCGGCAGTGCGCCACGGGGCTGCGCCAGAACACCACATGCGCCATGCGCGGCAGTTCGATGTCGTCAACGTAAGTGCCTTGACCCTGCACCAATTTGCGCGCGCTCGGGCGTTCGACGCTCTTGCCAATGTAGCGCGGATCCTCAGTCAGATGGTGCAAAGGCTTTTCGCTCGGCTCGGCCGGCTGGACCGCGGGGCGCTCCTCGACCTCGGGGCCAGCATGGGCCGCCTGGGAGTTCATCGCCTGGGCTGTGGGGTTGAGGGTGCTGGTGTTCATACGCTCGCCTTCTGGCCCTTGCGGGCGCGCTCGGCCAAGGTTTCGCAAATCGCGTCCACGATGGCGTGGTAGCCCGTGCAGCGGCAAAAGTTGCCGCTCATCCACTGGCGCACTTCCTCGCGCGTGGCATCGGGCTTGGCCTCAAGCAGCTCCTTGGCCGCCATCACCATGCCTGGCGTACAAAAGCCGCACTGCAGCGCGTTGTTGCGGATAAAGGCCTCTTGCAAATCACGCACGTCGCCATCGTCGCTCAGGCCTTCGATGGTGCGCACCTTGCAGCCCTGCGTCTGCACCGCCAGGGTCAGGCAGCCGCGCACGATGCGGCCGTCGACCTCGACCGTGCAGGCGCCGCACACGCCGTGCTCGCAGCCCAGGTGGGAGCCTTTGAGGCCCAGGTCATTGCGGATGAAGTCCACCAGATGCTGGCGCGGCTGCACGCTGCGCTGCTGCGGCTGGCCATTGACCTCAACATGAAGGGTGTGAAGCGGTGCCATGACAGTCTCCGTCGGTTCAGGTCAGTTCAGGTCAGTTCAATGGCGCTGCGGCTGGCGTGGGCGGCCTGCAGCAGTCGGCGCGCCAGCACGGTGGCCAGGTGGCGCTTGGTGCCAGCGTGATGGGTCAGGTCGGGCAGCGGGTCCAGCTCAGCCCTGAGAGAGGCCACCGCAATCTCGATCGTGGCCGCATCGAGGGTCTTGCCGGCCAGCAGCGCCTCGGTGCGACGCGCGCGCAGCGGGATCGGACCGATGCCCAGGAAGCTCAGGTTGACGCGCTGCAACTGCGTGCGCGCAAAGCGTGCGGCCACGGCCAAACCGGCCACCGCGTAGTCACCGTGGCGGCGCGCGAGTTCGTCAAAACCGACCCAATCGGCGGCGCTGGCCAGCGGCACGTCGGCGCCGACAACCAGCTCACCGGGCTCGAGCGCTGTGGTGTAGAGATCCTGAAAGAAATCGGTGGCACTGACCTGCCGCGCACCGCCGGGGCCCTGCAGATGCACCATGCCATCGAGGGCGCACAGGCAACACGGCCATTCCGCGGCCGGGTCGCCGTAGGCGATGGAGCCGCCCCAGGTGCCCGAATTGCGGATGGCCCTGTGCGCGATATGCGGCGCCGCCTGCGCCAACAAGGGAGCATGCTGCGCCACCACCGCGCTGCCCTCAATATCGGTGTGGGTGGTCAGCGCGCCGATGTACAGGCGATCGCCTTGCACACGGATGCCACGCAGCGCCTGCAAGCCCGTGATGTCGATCAGCAGCGCCGGCTCGGACAGGCGCATATTGAGCGTGGCCATGAGCGTCTGGCCTCCAGCCAAGATGCGCGCGTCGTCGCCGTGCTGGGCCAGCAGCGAAAACACCTCGTCGAGCGAGTCAGGCTTGCAGTAGTCGAATGGGGGCGATTTCAAAACGGGCTCCTCATCGGGGATAAGCAGGATCAATCACAGGCGGGCGCCAATCCACACGCCCAAAGCGGTGGCCAAGGCACCGAGAGCAAACCACTTGATGCGCAGCCATTCGGAGTGCGTCGAATCGGCTGGGCGCTGCAAGCGCTCGGTGCTGGGCGCCTGGACGGTCGCTGGCTGGGCAAGCGCCTGGGCGGGCGTGGACGCCTGCGCAGCCCCATCGACCTGATCGACCTGATCGACCTGATCGACCTGATCGACCTGAGCCACCTGATCGCCCTGCGCACCGACACCCGCCTCAACCGGCGCCAGATGCGCCTGAAAGGCACCAAAGAACTGGTCGGCCATCTGCTTGGCCGCTGCATCGATCATGCGCCCGCCGACCTGGCCGAGCCGGCCGGCGACCGAGGCTTGCACCGTGTAGCGCAGCCGGGTGTGCGCACCACCGGGCCCGTTTTCGTCGGAGAGTTGAACCTGAGACTGGCCGCGCGCCATGCCCGCGGCGCCGCCCGAGCCTTCAAAGCTCATCGAACAGCGCTCGGCCTCGATCACGTCGGCCAAGACAATGCGGCCGGCAAAACGCGCGCGCACCGGACCGACCTTGATCATCACGCGGGCCGTCTTTTCGAGCGGACCCACCACTTCAACGGCCTCGCAGCCGGGAATGCAGGCCGCCAGGACCACGGGGTCGTTCAGGGCGGCCCAGACCCGCGCACGGGCCGCGGCAATGACGATATCGCCCGTCAGTTCCATGCGAATCTTCCTGCGGCGCGCGCCGCTGTGGCTGGCGTTACCTGGGGGCTTGGGGTTTTCACGGGTGCTTTTGTTTACCAGGAGGTCAACAATGGTAGGCAAAATTGACCGCTCGGTAAATAGCGTGCCCATCCAGAAAAACCCTGATCCCCGCCCTTCCAGCGCGGCACCCAACGGGGCGCCCGCGCAAGGCGCTGCGCCCAGGCGACGACTGGGCGTGGCCGAGCGGGAGCGGCAGATCTTGGACGGGGCCATCCAGTTCTTTGCCGACAAAGGTCTGGACGGCCAGCTGCGCGACCTGGCCCGCAGCATCGGCGTGACGCACGCGCTGCTCTACCACTATTTCCCGACCAAGCAGGCGCTGATCGACCGCGTCTACCTCGAGGTGTTCGAAGGCCGCTGGCAGCCCGAGTGGGAGACGCTGCTCGACGATCCGACTGGCTCGCCCGAAGACAAGCTGACCGCCTTTTATGCCGAGTACGTCGACGCAGCGCTGACGCGCGAGTTTGTGCGCATCCTGGTGTTCTCGGGGCTGACCGACCACACCATCACCGACCGCTTCTTCTCACTGCTGCGCCAGCGCCTGTTCACCCGGCTCATCCGCGAGACGCGGCGCTTTCGCGGCGTGACAAGTCGGGCACGTGCCAGCGAGCGCGAGACCGAGTTGCTGATGGGTCTGCATGGCGGCTTCTTTTATATTCCGATGCGCCGCTGGATTTACGGACAGGGCGTGGCCAGCGATGCTGCGCCCGAACGGGTCAGCCCCACGTTGGTTCGCGACCGGGTCCGCGGCTACCTCCTGGCCAGCCGCGCGCTGTTCGACACCGAAGCCCAGACGCAGCCGGCCAGCGCAGCCGCGCAGCGAGCCAGGAGGCGCGCATGAGCGGCCAGACCTCGCCCCAACACCGTTTCACCCCTTGCAGTACTGCACTATCACCCACCCGCGGCTGGCCTTGGCCGCCATTGACCTCAAAGGAGATCGCATGAAGCTCAACCCATTTGCCCTGTCCGGGCTGATCGCGCTTGGCAGCGCACTGGCCGCTGGCGGCGCTGCTGCGCAGCAATCCATTACCGTCAATATCGGCTCAAGCCACCCGACGGCCAACATCTGGGCCTATGCCATGAAGGAGGTGTTTCAGCCCGAGGTGGACAAATTGCTCAAGGAAGGCGGCGCCAGATACCAAATTCGCTGGCGCGAGAACTACGGCGGCACGCTCTACAAGTTCAACGAGACGCGCGCTGCGGTCAAGGACGGTATCGTCGATGTCGGCATGGTCGGCACGGTCTGGGAGAACTCTTCCATGCCTCTGCAAAACGTCACCTACTTCACGCCATTTGCCACCACCAACCACGAGTTGCTGATCGAAATCTTCGACAAGCTCAATGCCAACCATCCGGCGCTCAGAGCCAGCTGGACCGCGCAAAACATGGTGCCCCTGTCGAGCCTGATCACCGACAGCTACGACGTGTACGCCAACTTCCCAGTGACCAATATGGCGGCGCTGCAAAACAAGAAGATCCACGCGCCGGGCACGTCGGCCAACTGGATGCGCGACACCGGCGCCACGCCCGTCGAAGGCGCGCTGACCACCTACTACACCAACATCCAGACCGGCGTGACGCAAGGCGCGCTGAGCTTTGCCAGCGGCATCGCACCGGCCCGCGTGCACGAGGTGGCCAAGCACCTGACCCGCGTGGATATCGGAGCGATGTACTTCGGCAGCGTGGCGGCCAACAAGAGCTTCTTCGACAAGCTGCCCAAGGAAGTGCAAGACGCCTTCGTCAAGGCTGGCCGCGCCACCTCGGTTGCGCACGGCAAGCACGTGACGACGTCGGCCGCACGTGCGATGGACACGATGAAGGCAGCGGGCCTGCAAATCACCGATCTGCCGGCCGCCGAGCGCGCCAAGTGGATCAACGGCCTGCCCGACATCATCGGCCCGTGGCTGCAAACCACCGGCGATGCGGGCAAATCGGTGCTGCGTGCCTACTTTGACGAGCTGCGCAGCCGCGGCATCAAGCCGCTGCGCGACTGGGACAAAGCGGCCCGCTGATCGCAGACCCGCCCGCTGTAGCCTCTCTTTACCCATTGAGGCCAAGGTGGGCGGGCCTTGGCCCTAATACATCCGACGAACCATGGCTGCCGATACAGACCTTGACGCTCCTGCGCCAATAACGAAACATCCGCTTGACCTTCCTGCGCAGGCGCTGGCTTCGATCGGCACAGTGTGGATCTTCGTGATCATGGCTTTGGTGGTAGCCGACGTGATTGGCCGCGATTTCCTCAACAGCCCAATCACCGGCGTGGCCGAGTTTTCAGCGCGCTCCGTGGCCTCGATCGTTTTTCTGCAGCTGGCCGCCGCGGTGTGCAGCGGCCGCATGACGCGCAGTGACTTTCTGCTCAATCTGATCGGCAAACGCTCGCCCGCCGCGGTGACGGCGGCGGAGGCGGAGGCGGAGGGTGGGGAGGAGGCGGAGGCTGCCGCTTTTGAGGACTTTCTGCGTG
>CANHBU010000050.1 GCA_947458345.1 Comamonadaceae bacterium | reverse complement strand
AGCGCCGGCGAGACCACCGAGCATCTGCGTGAAGACACGGTGGTGGTGCCCGATCCGGCCGACCGCGCCACCATCGAGGAAGAGCATGCGCTGGAACTGCGCACCCGCGATCGCGAGCGCAAACTGCTCAAAAAGATCGAGCAGTCGATCGCCCGCATTGATGCGGGGGACTATGGCTACTGCGACGAGACGGGAGAGGCCATAGGCGTGGCCCGGCTGATCGCCCGACCGACCGCCAGCTTGTCGCTTGAGGCGCAGCAGCGGCGCGAGCTCAAGCAGAAAATGTTCGGCGACTGACAGGGGCCTGCATCAGCCCCTTCTTGTTGGGGCGATGACCCGCCGCTGGCACTCCTCGCGAGGGTCCCCATGCGGCCATGCTCGCGATAAGGTGGGTTGGCCGATCTTCCTGAAGGCTGGGCAGGTGTGCCTGTCGTCCCACAAAGGCCGGCCGCTCTGCGCTGGTTCGGCGGCCCTGGTTTGGTTGCTCCGTCGCCTGCAGTGCGGGGCAGCTCGGCTGAGCCTTGCCCCAGAACATGCGCGGCAAGCCAGACGCGCTGAAAAGGCCCTGAAAAAGCCCTGCGACAAGCTTCCCGATGGGGCTTTGTCAAGTGCCCCGTTTCATAAAGCACTTTCATTGCCATCGCTAAGTGCTTCATTGGAAACAACTTTTTAATGTTAAAGACTGTCTAGAATCGACTCTAAGTCCTTGATTTCATTGAAAAATTTTTGTTCCTAAACCCTTGAACACCACCGCTTTCCTGTTAAAGTGGTGAAAAGTGCATTTTTGTGGGAAAAATGCTGAACTGAGGGTTGGTCTGGTGTTTCAGGGTGCGTCATCCATTGTTCTGGACAGCAAGGGTCGCCTGGCCGTGCCCACCCGGCACCGCGATGTGCTGGCGGCCACGGCGGCCGGTCAGCTGACCCTGACCAAGCACCCCCACGGCTGCCTGATGATCTTTGCGCGCCCAGAGTGGGAAAAGTTCCGCGAGCGTATTGCAGCGCTGCCCATGCAGGCTCAGTGGTGGAAGCGCATTTTTCTGGGCAACGCCATGGACGTGGACATGGATGCCAGCGGGCGCGTGTTGGTCTCGCCCGAGCTGCGCAGCGCCGCCGGCCTGAGTCGCGAGACGGTGCTGCTGGGCATGGGCGGGCACTTCGAATTGTGGGACGCTGCCACGTATGCGGCCCAGGAGGCCGAGCAGATGAAGGCCCAGATGCCCGATGTGTTCAAGGACTTCTCTTTCTGAAGACACGACGGTGCAAGGCCCATGGGAACATCAAACCGTCTTGCTCACCGAGGCCGTCCAGGCCCTGGCTGTGCATCCGCACGCAAGCTACATCGATGCCACTTTCGGCCGCGGCGGGCATGCGCGCCGCATCCTCTCGGCGCTCTCGCCGCAGGGCCGCTTGCTGGCCTTCGACAAGGATCCACAGGCCGTTGCGGTGGGCGCGCAGCTGGCCGCGCAGGATGCGCGGTTTTCCATGCGCCACGAGGGCTTTGCGCAATTGGCGCAATTGCCACCGGCCAGTGCCGATGGACTGCTCATGGACCTGGGCGTGAGCTCGCCCCAGATCGACGACGCCAGCCGCGGTTTTTCTTTTCGCCACGACGGCCCCTTGGACATGCGCATGGATCCGACGCGCGGTCAGAGCGTGGCGCAGTGGCTCGCACAAGCCAGTGTGGAGCAGATGACCGAGGTGATTCGTGATTACGGCGAAGAACGGTTTGCTGGGTCGGTTGCAAAGGCGATTGATCGCTGGCGCCAGCAGCACGGACCTTTGGACCGCACCGCCCAATTGGCCCAGGTCGTGGCTGGCGCGGTCCGCACCCGCGAGGCTGGGAAAGACCCGGCCACGCGCACGTTTCAGGCTTTTCGGATTTTCATTAACGCCGAGCTGCAAGAGTTGCAGCAGGCCTTAGCGGCATCGCTGCAGGTGTTGAAACCACAAGGTCGACTGGTCGTGATCAGCTTTCACTCTCTTGAAGATCGGATCGTCAAGCAGTTCATGGCGGCCCATGCGCGCCAGGTGTTCGACCGTCGCGCGCCGATGGCCGCGCCCCAGGCCATGCGCCTGCGGCTGATCGAGCGTGTCAAGCCCTCGCAGGCTGAAATTGAGGCCAATGCGCGCGCACGCAGTGCCGTCATGCGTGTGGCCGAGCGCACGGAGACGATCTGATGCGGCTCAATTTGGCGCTCACTTTGGCGGTTATGGCCACGGCCCTGTATCTGGTGCATGTGCAGTACGAGTCGCGCCGTCTGTATGTGGAGCTTGAGAAGGCGGCCGCCCAGACCTACAAGCTGGAGGCGGCGCACGAGAGTCTGCAGGCCCAGACCCGCGGCCAGGCCACGCCTTTGCGGGTCGAGCGGCTGGCCAAGGAAAAGCTGCAGATGCGCACCGTCACGCCGGCGATCACCCAGTACGTGACCCTGCCCGACACCGCCGCTGGAGGCAAGCCGTGAGCAAGAGCGTGCGCTACAGCGCCAGCCCCCTGTTGGCCGCGCCCACGCCGGTTTGGCGCAGCAAGTTCATCGTGGCCGCAATCGCACTGGGCTTTGTGGTGCTGGCGGGCCGGGCCGCCTACATCCAGGTGGTGGGCAACGATTTCTATATCAAGCAGGGACAGGTGCGCTTTGCCCGCACGCTCGAATTGCCGGCCAGTCGGGGTCGCATCATGGACCGCAACGGCTTGGTTTTGGCCTACAACGTGCCGGCGCCGAGCTTTTGGGCCATTCCCGAAGATGTGCAGGCGAGCCCCGCGCAGTTGGCCGAATTGGCGCGCCTGCTTGAAGTGCCGCTGGCCGATCTCAAGCATCGGCTGTCCGATGAGGACAAGACCTTTGTCTGGCTCAAGCGCCAGGTCGACGAGCCGGTGGCCAAGCAGATCGCGGCGCTGGGCATCAAGGGCATCTACCAGCGCGCCGGCTACAAGCGCCAGTATCCCGATGGCGAGGCCGCCGCCCATGTGGTGGGCTTTGCCAACGTTGAAAACCTGGGTCAAGAAGGCGTGGAGCTGGCCTTTGACAAGCAGCTGGCCGGACAGGCCGGCTCACGGCGCGTCATCAAGGACCGCTTCGGGCGGGTGGTCGAAGACGTGGGCGAGCAGGTGCCGCCGGTCGATGGCCGTGATCTGCAGCTGTCCATCGACTCAAAGGTGCAGTTCTTTGCCTACCAAAAGCTGCGCGATGCGGTGCTCGAACACAAGGCCAAGGCCGGCAGTGTGGTGGTGCTCGATGCGCAAAGCGGTGAGGTGCTTGCGCTGGCCAACTACCCTAGCTACACCCCCGACAAGCGCGTTCACCTCAGCGGTGCGCAGCTGCGCAACCGGGCACTGACCGACACCTTCGAGCCCGGCTCGACCATGAAGGCCTTTGCCGTGGCGGCGGCCCTCGAGCAGGGTCTGGTGCAGCCCGAGACCCTGATACAGACAGCCCCGGGCCGGATGACGCTGGCCGGATCGACCATCAGCGATGCCCATCCCCAGGGCCTGCTCAGCGTCTCGCAGGTGATTCAAAAGTCGAGCAATGTGGGCACCGTCAAGATGGCCATGCAGCTGCCGGCGCGCGACATGTGGGAATACTACGCACGCGCGGGCTTTGGGCAAAAGCCGCAGCTGCCCTTTCCGGGCGCAGTCAGTGGCCGCCTGCGCCCCTACAAGACCTGGCGACCGATCGAGCAAGCGACCATGAGCTACGGCTATGGCCTGTCGGTGTCGCTGTTTCAGCTGGCGCACGCCTACACCGTGTTTGCGCGCGATGGCGACCTGGCGCCGGCCAGCTTGCTCAAGGTCAGCGAACCGATAGCAGGGGTGCAAGTCTTCAGTGCGAAAAATGCTTTGGCCATGCGCCAGATGCTGCATCTGGTGACCCAGCCGGGCGGCACAGCGCAAAAGGCACAGACCATCGGCTATTCCGTCGGTGGCAAAACCGGCACCACGCACAAGCAAGAAGGCAAGGGCTACGCCACCAACAAGTACCGCGGCTTCTTTGTGGGCCTGGCCCCCGTGGAAAAGCCGCGCATCGTGGTTGCGGTGATGATTGACGAGCCGGGCAACGGTCGCTATTACGGCGGCGATGTGGCCGCGCCGGTGTTCGCCCAGACGGTGCAGCAGACGCTGCGCATGATGGGGCTGCCGCCCGATGTGGCCGTCAAGCCGCAGATCATCGCCAAGGCGCCGGGAGAGTCGTTTTGAGCAGCGTGCTGCACACCCCGCAGCAAGCGGTGGACTGGCTGCACTTGCGCGGCGCGCGCGCACTGCACGCGGACAGCCGGCGCGTGCGCAGCGGTGACGCATTCCTGGCCTGGCCGGGCGCTGCCACCGATGCGCGGCGTTTCGTGCCGCAACTGCTGGCCGCTGGTGCAAGTGCCTGCCTGATCGAGCAGCAAGGCAGCGCAGAGCTGGGCTTGGATCTTGAAGATGTGCGTCTGGCCCGCTACAGCGGCCTGAAGGCGCACGCCGGCCCGATCGCGGCCACGTTTTATCGCCAGCCCAGCGCGGCCATGCCGGTGCTGGCGGTCACGGGCACCAACGGCAAGACCACCACCGCCTGGTGGCTGGCGCAGGCCCTTGCCGCCGCGGGCCGCCGCTGTGCGGTGGTCGGCACTTTGGGTATCGGCGAGCCGGGGCGCATGGCCATCAGTGGCCTGACCACGCCCGACCCGGTCTTGCTGCAAGGCGAGCTTCGGCGCCTGGCCGATGAGGGCTGCGTGGCTTGCACTTTGGAGGCCTCCTCCATTGGCTTGGCCGAAGCGCGGCTGGCCGGCCTGGCCATCGACACCGCGATCTTCACCAATTTCACGCAGGACCATCTGGATTACCACGGCAGTATGGACGCGTACTGGCAGGCCAAGGCGCAGTTGTTCGACTGGCCAGGCTTGCGCGCTGCCGTAATCAATGTGGACGACCCCAGAGGAGCCGAGTTGGCCGGCCAGCTCGCCCAGCGCACGGGCTTGCAGGTGTGGACGCTGTCTTGCCGCGCCGATGCGCGCCTGCGGGCCCGCCACATTCGGGCTGAGGACGGCGCCATGGTCTTCGATCTGCAAGAGGGCCAGCGCACTGCCCGCCTGCGCGTTCCAGCTTGCGGCGACTACAACGTCGGCAATTTGCTCGGTGTGGTGGGTGCGCTGCGCAGTCTGGGCTTGACGCTAGAGCAGGCAACGGCCGCTTGCGCCCACATCGCGCCCGTGCCCGGCCGGATGGAGTCGTTTGGGGAAAAGGGCCAGCCTTTGGCCGTGGTCGACTACGCCCACACGCCCGATGCGCTGGAGCAGGCCTTGCTGGCCTTGCGGCCGCTGGCCGCTGCGCGCGGTGGACAGCTGTGGGTGGTGTTCGGTTGCGGCGGCGATCGCGACCGCATGAAGCGGCCTTTGATGGCTGCGGCGGCCCAGCGCTGCGCCGATCGGCTGGTGCTCACCAGTGACAATCCGCGCAGCGAGCCGGCGCAAGCCATCGTGCAGGAGATGCTCGCCGGCTTGCCCTCGCAGGACCACGCCCTGGTTCAGACCGATCGCGCGCTGGCCATCGCGCAGGCTTTGCAGCAGGCCAGCGATGCCGACGTGGTGTTGGTGGCCGGCAAGGGCCACGAGGACTACCAAGAGCTCGCTGGCCAGCGTCTGCCGTTTTCGGATCGCGAGCAGGTGCAGCGGGCGCTCGCGGCGCGGCGCAGCGCCAAGGCAGGCCCAACATGATGACGCTGGCCCAGGCCCATGCTCTGTTGCCCGGCTCGCTGCTGCTGGGCGATGGCCAGCTGCGCATTGCGCGGGTGCACACCGACAGCCGCAGTCTGCAGCCCGGCGATTTTTTTGTGGCTCTGCGTGGCGAGCGTTTTGATGCGCATGATTTTTTGCCCCAGGCCCGCGCTGCCGGTGCGGTCGCTGCCTTGGCCGAGCAGGGCTTGCAGGCGGCGGGTTTGCCGGGGCTGCAGGTGGCCGACAGCCGCGCCGCGCTGGGCGCGCTGGCTGCCCGCTGGCGCGAGCAGCTGCGCGGCCCGCTGATTGCGGTGACCGGCAGCAACGGCAAGACCACGGTGACGCAGATGGTGGCAGCCATCTTGCGCGTGCACGCCGGTGCGGCATCGCTGGCCACCCAGGGCAACTTCAACAACGAGATCGGCGTGCCCCTGACGCTGCTGCGCCTGCGGCCCGAGCACCGTCTGGCGGTGCTCGAGTTGGGCATGAACCACCCGGGTGAGATCGCCCAGCTGGCGCAGATCGCGCGGCCGACGGTGGCCCTGGTCAACAACGCGCAGCGCGAGCATTTGGAATTCATGGCCACGGTCGAAGCCGTCGCGCGCGAAAACGGCTCGGTGCTCGATGCTTTGCCAGCCGATGGTTGGGCGGTGTTTCCGGCCGACGATGCCTACACCGCGCTGTGGCGCGAGCGTGCCGGTGCGCGCCGGGTGCTCACGTTTGCATTGCAGGGCCCGGCCGACGTGACTGCGCAGGCCCGCGCCCAGTCAGGGCACTGGCAGGTCAGTGCGCGCACACCCGCAGGCCCGTTCGAATTTACGCTCCAGGTGGCCGGCTTGCACAATGTCAAGAACGCCCTGGCCGCTGCCGCTTGCGCTTTGGCAGCCGGTGTGCCGCTGCCTGCCATCGCGCAGGGCCTGTCGGCATTCGAGCCGGTGGCTGGCCGCTCGCGCAGCCTGAGCCTGCACCGGCCTGGCGGTGCGCCACTGACTCTGGTCGACGACAGCTACAACGCCAATCCGGATTCGGTGCGCGCGGCCATCGAGGTACTCCATGGGCTGCCTGGGCCGCGCTTGCTGGTGCTCGGTGACATGGGCGAGGTGGGCGATCAGGGGCCTGCCCTTCATGTCGAGGTCGGGCAGCAGGTGGCCCAGACAGGCATCGAGCAGCTGTGGTGCTGCGGCGAGCTGATGCGCCATGCGGCGCGGGCCTGTCCCGGCGCGCGCCATTTTGAATCGATGGATGACTTGATGGTGCAGCTGCCGAAGGCCGTGGCCGCCAGCGTGCTGGTCAAGGGCTCGCGCTTTATGCGCATGGAGCGGGTGGTGCAGGCCCTTGAGGCGCTGTGCAAGCAGCCGGCCAAGGAGCACGCATGCTGATGTGGCTGGCCCAGTGGCTGCAGGGCTTGTCGCCCGAGCTGAGTTTTTTCAGGGTGTTTCAGTACCTGACCTTTCGTGCGGTGATGGCCGCCATGACGGCTTTGCTCATCGGCCTGATCGCCGGGCCCTGGGTGATCCGACGCCTGACGGCCCTCAAGATCGGTCAGCCGGTGCGCGAATATGCGATGCAGAGCCATTTGGTCAAGAGCGGCACGCCCACCATGGGCGGGGTGCTGATCTTGCTGTCCATTGCCGTGGCCACTTTGCTCTGGTTTGACCTGTCCAACCGCTTTGTCTGGATCGTGCTGATCGTGACCCTGGGCTTTGGTGCGATCGGCTGGGCAGACGACTGGCGCAAGGTCGTGCGCAAGGATCCGGAAGGCATGCGCTCGGGCGAAAAATACCTCTGGCAGTCGCTCATCGGGCTGATGGCGGCGCTCTATCTGGTCTTTAGCATTTCGGAGAGCTCCAACGCCCGCGTGCTCGAACTGTTCTTCAATTGGGTGCGCTCGGGCTTTGATGTCGACCTGCCGCCCAAGGCCGGTCTGATGCTGCCTTTTTTCAAGGAAGTCAGCTATCCGCTGGGCGTGTTCGGCTTCGTCATCCTGACTTACCTGGTCATCGTCGGCTCGAGCAACGCAGTCAACCTGACAGACGGCCTGGACGGGCTGGCCATCATGCCTGTGGTCATGGTCGGCTCGGCCCTGGGGGTGTTTGCCTACGTCACCGGCAGCTCCGTCTACTCCAAATACCTGTTCCTGCCCTACATCCCGGGCTCGGGCGAGCTGCTCATCTTCTGCGCCGCCATGGCCGGCGCCGGTCTGGCTTTCTTGTGGTTCAACACCCATCCGGCGCAGGTCTTCATGGGCGATGTCGGCGCCCTGGCGCTGGGCGCCGCGCTGGGGACGATTGCCATCATCGTGCGCCAGGAAATCGTGCTGGCCATCATGGGCGGTATTTTTGTGGTGGAGGCCTTGTCGGTCATGGCCCAGGTGCTGTATTTCAAGTACACCAAGAAAAAGTATGGCCAGGGCCGGCGCATCCTCAAGATGGCGCCCTTGCACCACCATTTTGAAAAGAGCGGGTGGAAGGAAACGCAGGTGGTGGTGCGGTTTTGGATCATCACCATGCTCCTGTGTCTGGTGGGGCTGTCGACTTTGAAGCTGCGATGAACACACTGCAAGGCAAGCGCGTGCTGGTGCTGGGTCTGGGCCTGTCGGGCCTGGCTTTGGCACGCTGGTGCCAGCGCTGGGGCGCTGAGGTGACCGTGGCCGACACCCGGCAGGCGCCGCCGCAGCTCGAGGGCTTGCGCGAGCACTGTCCGCAAGCGCGCTTTGTTGCAGGCCCCTTGAGCGCCGAGCTGGTGTCGGGCCAGCAGGCGGTGTTCAAGAGCCCGGGCCTGTCGCCCACCGAGACGGCTTCGGTGGTCGATGCGGCGCGCGCCATGGGTCTGCATGTGGGCAATGAGCTGAGCTTGTTTGCCCGCGCGCTGGCCGATCTGGCCCAGCCGCAGACCGATCCCGATGCGCCCGCGCCGTATCGGCCCGCGGTGCTGGCCGTCACCGGCACCAACGGCAAGACCACGGTGACGGCCTTGACCGGACTTTTGCTCGAGCGCTCGGGTAAGACGGTGGCGGTGGCCGGCAATATTGGCCCGACTCTGCTCGATACCTTGGGTCAGGCGCTCGATCGCCAAAGCCTGCCCGAGGTCTGGGTGCTGGAGCTGTCGAGTTTTCAGCTCGACGGCGTCGAGGGCTTCGAGCCCACCGCAGCGACGGTGCTCAACTTGTCGCAGGACCATCTGGACTGGCATGGCTCGATGCAGGCCTACGCCCAGGCCAAAGCCCGCATCTATGGCCAGCAGGCCTTGATGCTGCTCAATCGCGATGATCCGCTGGTGATGGCCCAGTTGCCCCCAGCCGGCAAGACTCGGGCATCGCAAGTGCGCGCCCATCAGACTTTTGGTGCCGATCTGCCTCAGGCAGCCGGCGATTGGGGGCTGGAAGTGGCTGCCGGCATGACCTGGCTGGTGCGCGCCGCCCAAGCCGACGAGACCCTCAAGCGGCGCAAGGGCGAGCCGCAGGAGCCAGCGCACATTCAGCGCCTGATGCCGGCCGAGGCCTT
>CANHBU010000049.1 GCA_947458345.1 Comamonadaceae bacterium | reverse complement strand
GCGGCAGCGGTGGCTGCGGCGCCCAAGGATGCAAGAATCAACTTGCGGCGGTTTTGGTTCATGGCGATCTCCCCGTGGGTGGTGAACTGGTTATAGGTGGATCGCAATCTACTGGAGCCACTTGCCGCGGAAAAAGGGATAATTTCACCGAGTGAAACTTTCCTAGGGTTAGTCCTAATGAGTGAGCCAGTCGGGGTTAAGTCCATCGGTGCGCTCAGTCGTGGCCTGGCGGTGATGCACGCGGTTGAGGAGTCCTCCGCGCTGACCCTGGCCGAGTTGCATGTGCAAACCGGCATCCCCAAGGCTTCGCTCTTGCGCATTCTCAAGACCCTGATCGAATCGGGCTGGGTGGTTCGCCATGAACTCGAGCGTCGCTACGCACCGGCGGCAGCGCCTGGCAACTCAGGGGCGGCAGCGCAGTGGCGTGCGCGCTTGTCGGCGCTGGCTGCGCCGATTCGCGTCACTCTGGAAAAGCGGGTGCCCTGGCCAACGGATCTGGCCGTCAGGGATGGCGCGGCCATGCTCATCCTCGATGCCCATCGGCCGATCAACAGTTTGGCGGTCAATTACCGGGTGCTGGGTTTTCGGCCGGCCATGCTGGTGTCTTCTCTGGGGCGCTGCTACCTGGCTTTTTGCCCGGAGGAAGAGCGGCGCGCGATCGTGGCCGCGCTCTCGCGCAAACCCAATGAGCAGGACCGATCGGCCCTGCGCAAGGAGGCCTTGCAGCGCTTGGTGGCGGCAGGGCGATCGCGGGGTTACTGCACCCGCGATCCCTCGGAACTTGGTTTTGATTCGCCCGAGCGTTTTGGCGCCATCTCGGTGCCGGTCTTTGCTGGCCAGGCGCTGATGGCCTCGCTCAGTTGCTCCTGGTTGCCCAGGGTGACCGATGAGGCCCACATCGTGGCCCACCACCTGACAGCGCTGCGCGATGCCGCCAACCTGATTGGCGAGCGCGCCTTGAGTGCCGGGCTGGTGCCATCGGCGCGGTATGCATGAAAACCCCGCTGGCTCGGCGTCGCTCGAAGGCTATGATGATTTGGTTTGAGTCTCGTATCTTGAAAAATCTACTTGCGAGCTGGAGGTCCACATGAATTTGGCTATGGGTACTCGCCGACTGGCTTTGGCAGCTGGTGGGCTCGCTTGTGTGAGTGTGCTTGCGGGCGGGGCCTGGGCCCAGGCTTTTCCCAGCAAGCAAGTCACGCTGGTCGTGCCGTTTCCGCCTGGCGGCGGCCCCGATGTGGCCGCGCGGGTGATCGCTGAAAAGCTCGCGCCGCGCCTGGGGCAGGCGGTGGTGGTGGAGAACCGGCCGGGCGCTGGCGCACTGTTGGGCGCGAGTTTTGTGGCCAAGGCCGCCGCCGACGGTCATACCCTGCTGCTCACCCCCAACACCATGGCGATTTCCCCGCATGTGCTGCCTCCGGGTGCTGGCGGCGGCATTGATGTCAATCGCGATCTGGTGCCGGTAATTGCCCCGGCCACCACGCCCCTGGTGCTGGTGGCCAGCCCTCAGCTGGGCGTGAACAATCTCAAGGCCCTGCTGGAGCAGGCGCGCAAGCAACCTGGGCTGGCCTACGGCAGCCCCGGCAACGGATCGCCCATGCACTTTGCCGGTGAAATGTTCAAGCGCTCGTCGGGTCTTGATTTCATGCACGTGCCTTATCGAGGCGTGGCGCCCTCGCTGACGGCAGCGCTGTCGGGCGAGGTCAAGTTGCTCTATACCGGGGTCGGTGGGGCGCTGCAGCACATCAAGTCGGGCAAGCTGGTGCCGCTGGCCCTGACCGAAAAAAGCCGCTCGAGCCTTTTGCCCGATGTGCCCACCGCCACTGAGCAAGGTGTGGCCAATGTCGAGGTCAACGCCTGGTACGGCGTATTCGCCCCCGCGGGCACGCCAGCCGCAGCCATACAGCGCATCAATCAGGAGATCAATGCGGTGATCAAGTTGCCCGATGTGCGCGAGCGCCTGATTGGTGCGGGCGTTGAGCCCTTGGGCGGTACGCCGCAGGTGCTGGCCGACTTCATGAAGGCCGACACCCAGCGCTACGGACAACTGGCCCGCGAGCTCAACATCAAGGCCGATTGAGCCCAAGCCGCTTCAAGGACCCTCGGGCCATGACCGTATCGATTCGGTCTGACCGCCAGCCATGAGTCGGTCGGGCCCGAACTTCCTGCTGTTCGTCACCGACCAGCAGCGCGCTGATCACCTGGGCTGCGCGGGCGAGCCCGTATTGCGCACGCCGCACATCGACGCGCTGGCTCGGCAGGGCTTGCGCTTCGAGCAATGCCACACTGCCACGCCGATCTGCCAGCCCAATCGGGCCAGCCTGATGACCGGGCGTCTGCCCAGCGCCCACGGGGTGCAGATGAATGGCCGCGAGTTGTCGCACAGCGAGACCACCTTTGTGCAGGTGCTGGCGCAAGCGGGGTGGCGGACGGCCTTGGTGGGCAAGGCGCACCTGCAAAACATCACCGCGGTGCCGCCACCTTGGCCGACTGCGGACCAAAGGCGGCCCCAGGACGCTGTGCGACCGTACCCGGGGCGTTACGGCCAGGAAGTGGCCCGCGCCTGGGCCGAAGACGAGCACTTCGATCTGGACCTGCCCTACTACGGCTTTGAGCAGGTTCGCCTGAGCATTGGTCATGGCGACGACCAGCAGGGTCATTGGCGGCGCTGGTTGCGTGGCCAAGGCGCCGATGCCGAGCGTCTCATTGGGCCGGCTCAGGCTATCCTCACGCCCGAATTGGCCCTGGGCCGGCTCGGGCAGGCCTGGCGCACGCGCCTGCCACCTGAGCTGCACCCGACGCATTGGATCGCCCAGGAGAGTGGCGCCTTGCTGCAGCAGTACGCGCGCTCGGGCGAGCGTTTTTTTCTGCAGTGCTCTTTTCCGGATCCGCACCATCCTTTCACCCCGCCCGGCGCTTACTGGGACCTGTATCGGCCGGCCGACATGCGCCTGCCGGCGAGCTTTGGCGCCACGCTGCATGAGGCGCCGCCGGCCATCGAAGCCTTGCGCCGGCAGCGGCGCGAGAACCCGGCCCTGCGTCCTGGCTACGCCGCGTTTTCGGCCACCGAGCAGGAGGTGCGCGAGGCGCTGGCGCTCAACCATGGCAGCATCGCCTTCATTGATGCGGCCATCGGCCGGGTGATGGCAGAACTGGAGCGACTGGGCCTGGCCGACGACACCGTGGTGCTGATGACCAGCGATCACGGCGACTTGCTGGGCGATCGCGGTTTGATGTTCAAGGGCGGCTTGCACTACCCCTCGGTGACCCGCGTGCCGCTGATTTGGCGCGATACCGCCGAGCGCAGGCAGTTGGGCCTGCGGCAGGATTTGGTCCAGACCATCGATATCGCCCCGACCCTGCTGGCACGCGCCGGCTTGCCGCCGGTCAATGGCATGCACGGGCGCAACCTGCTTGAGGGCGACAGCGGTCGCAGCGGCCTGCTGATTGAAGAAGAAAGCCAGCGCGCCGATTTCGGGCTCGACCGGCGTCTGCGCATGCGCACCTGGCGCACCCATAGCCACCGCCTGACGGTCTACGACGGTCAGAGTTGGGGCGAACTTTACGACCTGAAGGCCGATCCGCACGAGTTGCACAACCGCTGGTCGGACCCGGCTTGGCAGTCTGTGCGCGCCGACCTGACCGAGCAACTGCTGCGCGCCATGCTCGCCGCCACAGACAACAGCCCCTACCCCAGCGCGTCGGCGTGACGTCTGGGTCGAGCGCTGCGTCGGCGCGAGGGCGCGGCTCCCACTCCTGCCAATTCAGGCCTGCTGATGATCTGTGGAACTGCCGCCCTCGGCGCGATGGGGCTTGGCTGCGCCGCTCAGAGGTCGAGCACCAGCCGCTCGCTCTTGCAGCCTGAGACGCACACCATCATGACGGTGTTGCTCGCTTGCTCAGCTGGGGTGAGCACCATGTCGCGGTGATCGACCTGGCCTTCGAGCACCTTGGCTTCGCAAGAGCCGCAGATGCCTTCTTCGCAGCTCCAGGCCACATCGGCCTTGAGCTCAATGAGCATCTCGTGCAGCGTTTTGTCCGCTGGCACTTCAAAGTGGAGCCCGCTTTTGCGCAGCTCGACGCTGTAGTGGGCGCGGGCGTCGCTGGCGGCCTCGACCGGCTTGGCGCTAAAGCGCTCCAGGTGGCTGTGACGCAGACCCAGTTCGGCGCAATCGCGCTCGAAGGCATCGAGCATGGGCGTGGGCCCGCAGGCGTAGTAGTGCGTGTCTTCGGCCTTGCGCGCCGCGAGCAGCGCGCGCAGATCGGGCGGCCCGCCGGCCTCGTCGTCAAAATGCCAGTGCACGCGAGCGCCGAGCCCGGCCAGCACATCGGCAAAGGCGGCGGCCTGGCGGTTGCGCGCAAAGTACAGCACCTCGTAGGAGCGTCCCAGCTCAGTCAGGCGCCTGGCCATGCACAGCAGCGGCGTGATGCCGATGCCGCCGGCCACCAGCACGGTGTGGGCCGCGTCCTCGATCAGGCCGAAGTGGTTGCGCGGTGCGCTGATGCGCAGGCCCATGCCCACGCGCAGCAAGTCGTGCACCGCTTTGGAGCCGCCCCGGCTGGCCTTGTCCTTGAGCACGCCGACCACATAGCGCCCCGACTCGCCCGCGTCGTTGCAAAGCGAATAGCTGCGTACCAGGCCGCCAGGCAGGTGCAAGTCGATGTGGGCGCCGGGGGCAAAGGCTGCAAAGCTCACCCCCGCAGCGGGGCGCAAGTCGATGCTGATGATGTCTTGGGCTTCATGGCGCAGGGTGTGGACCCAGGCTTGCACGGTGGTGTCGGTGGTCATGAAAAACGGTTGTCAAAAAGATCTGGGCCGCGCAGCGGCGGCCCCAAAGATCTCGATCTTACGCCTGGCTCGGTGTGGGCCTGGCGCGCTCAGACGGCGGTGGTCTGCCGTGCCACTTGCTGCTCGGCGAGCTTGCGCAGATGGCGGCGCAGCCGCACGATGCCGGCGTCGTGCGCATACAGGTGCTCGCGCTGATTGGCATCGGGCTCCATGTTTTCGACCGCTACCCGGTCTTGCTCCAGCACATTCCAGTGGCGCTGCTCCAGGCGGTTTTTGTACAAAAAGCGCCAGGTGTCGCGCTGCCAGCCACTGACCTTGCGGCAGCGCCAGTGAAACACGCCGGCGGTGCGCTCATTGATCGGCGTGTAGCTGCCGATGATGGTGAAGTTGCCGCCTGGCCCGCCGGTCTTGGGGTAGGGGATTTCCAGGCGCATCAGGTGGATGCCGGTGTCGAGCCACTCGGTCCAGTCAAAGTTGACGTCACGCTGGCCTTTTTTCTCGAAGATGAAGCCTTGGGGCAGGTCGCGAATCTGAAACTCGGCCGTCATGTCGCCTTCGCTCATGGTGTGCGACTGCTTGTGCAGATAGGCGCCGTGCATCGGGTCCATGACGTTGTCGATCACATAGCGGTAGTCGCCGCCCCATTCGGTGTAGCACAGGAAGGAGGACCATTCGGGCGAGCTCAGCTGTTCGGGCAGTTGCAGAGGCGGTGGCACATCGAGCGCGGGGTCGGTGGCGTTGAACAGGAAGATGGCGCCGTTGCGCTCGGCGGTGTGGAACATGCGCGTGGGCCGCGAGCCTTCGAGCTTGCAGCCGGGGCTGCCGGGCACTCGCGTGACCGTGCCGTCACGGCGCACCTGTACACCGTGGTAAACGCATCCGATCCGGTCGCCCAGATTCACGCCCAGCGACAGCGGCGCGCCGCGGTGGGGGCAGTGGTCCTCCAGCGCATGCACTTGCCCGCTGCTGTCGCGCCACATGGCGATCTTGTAGCCCAGGCGGCGCAGCGAAATCGGGTTGCCCTTGACAAATCCCGAGGGGCAGACCGGGAACCACAGGTCTTTGAGGCCGACGGCCAGGGCCGCATCGAGCGGGTCGGGGGCGTGAGGGTCGTGTTTCATGATGAGGTGCTTTGCGGTGGGGGCGTGGGCGCAGTGACTTAGTTGCTCAGTCGCGCCATCTCCTGCTGGTAGCTTTGCGCGGTCCAGGGCTTGCCGTCCGGTGCGGCCTGGCCCGATTCGTTGAGGTAGCGCACCAGCGCGTCGAGCTCGTGGATGCCAGCGGCAACGGCGCGCTCAATCGCATCGCCCAGCAGGTTCTCGTAGGCCGTGGGCGCAAGGCTGCGGCTTTGGTGGGTCTCGTTGTACAGCGGTGTGGGGTTCATGGCGTGTGTGAGGCGCTTGAGGGCAGGGGTTGTTGCGGTCTTCAGGTCTTGGGCTTGTCGGTCATGAAATGGCCGCTGGGCGCTTGCGCCTCGACCTGCCGGCGCGTGTGGCCGTCGATGCCGCCCTTGACGGCCCACTCGGCAAACGCGGTCGGGCCAGGCGTGAAATCGCGCGCTTGCCAGTCTTCGGTGAGTTCGTCTTCATCGGTGTAGTACTCCACCAGCGCGCCGGCCGGGCTGACCACGTACCAAAACAGCGCCGACGAAATGGGGTGACGGCCCGGGCCCAGTTCGGTCTGCCAGCCCTGGCGCGACATGTGCAGGCCCCCACCGATCACCTCGTGCACATCGCGCACGGTGAAGGCCACGTGGTTCAGACCTTGCCGTGCCTGCGGTGGCTGCAGCAAGAACAGATCGTGGTGGCCCCCCCTGGGTGCGCAGCGCAGGAAGTGGCCGCGACCCGGATAGCGGTCGGAGATCACGAAGCCCAGCGCCTGCTGGTAAAACTGCGAGGTGGCTTCCAAATCGCGGGTGAACAGCACCACATGGCCGACTTCGACCGGTGTGGCCCGTTCATAGGCTGGCGATGCGCGGTTGACGCGCGGCCGCTCGCTCCAGGTGTTGGTTTGCGCGCAAGGCAAGTCGATGGGCTTCTTGCGGCTCATCTGGACGCCGACCGACAGCCCCATGGGGTCGCGGCAGAGCACGCGTTCGCCCTGTCGTTCGAAGCCGCTTTGCTTTTGCAGGCGCTCGGCCCAAACCTCAAGCCCGTCGTCGGTGGCCCAGATCACTTGCCGCAAGGTCGGGTCGTCTTCGATGCCGGGGGGCAGTCCCGGTCGGCTGGGGTGGGCCACGATAACCCGGCAGCCGTTGAGCGACTCGAACACGCGCTCGAGCGCCGAGCTTTCGACGAGCTGCAAGCCCCAATCGATGAAAAACCGCTCACACAGGGGCAGGTCGGCTGCGCTCAAGGTGATCTCGTCGATGCCTAGGATGCTCATGGCGATTCAGCCCGAAGGCCTCGTTTTATATATGAAACTAGGTTTCTCAGGGGAAACAAAGCCATCATGCCGACGATGGCCTAAAAGGTCAATAGAGTTTGCCATCGCACCGGCCTGCTGCAAAGGGCCAGATCGGCGGGGCTTGCCCCGTTGATCGGTCGACCTGTCGGGGCAGGCACCGCTTGAGATCATGAATAAGTTATAAAATTGATCATCAATCATTCGGCAGAAAAACCGTGATCGCTGCACAATCGGACGATGGAGCCGGACCAAGAACCACCAGCGCCACGCGAACTCGGTCGCGAGGCCGGGGCATCGGCCGCCGACCACCAGGCGGTGCGACTGTGGTTGCGTCTGCTTTCCTGTAGCACCCAAATCGAGCAGTCGATTCGATCGCTGCTGCGTTCACAGTTCGGCACCAGCTTGCCGCGCTTTGACTACCTGGCCCAGCTCAACCGTTACCCGGCGGGCCTGCGCATGACCGCCTTGTCGGCCCATCTGATGGTCACCGGTGCCAACGTCACTGGCCTGACCGATCAGCTGGTGGCCGAAGGCTGCGTGGAGCGGCTGGACGATCCGAGCGACCGGCGCGCCCTGATCGTGCGCATGACGCCCTCTGGCAAGGCCTGGTTCGAGCGCATGGCCGTTGAGCACGAGCGCTGGCTGGTGCAGCTGCTCGGCGGTGTCGATGCGCGCGAGATGGAGCAGCTGCACGAGCTGCTGGGCAAGCTGCGCCGCGGCATCGGCTTGCCCCAGGGCTAAGCGCCTAAAGCACTTCGCTGGCGAAATCGGCCAAGCGCGAGCGCTCGCCGCGCGCCAGGGTGATGTGGCCGCCGTGGGGCCAGCCCTTGAAGCGATCGACCGCGTAGGTCAGGCCGGAGGAGCCTTCGGTCAGGTAGGGTGTGTCGATCTGCGCCAAATTGCCCATGCAGATGATCTTGGTGCCCGGGCCCGCGCGCGTGATGAGCGTCTTCATTTGCTTGGGCGTGAGGTTCTGCGCCTCGTCGATGATCACGTACTTGTTCAAAAAGGTGCGGCCCCGCATGAAGTTCATGCTCTTGACCTTGATGCGCGATCGGATCAGCTCGTTGGTGGCCGCGCGCCCCCATTCGCCCGCGCCGGTGTCGTTCTTGGCCAGCACCTCCAGGTTGTCGTCGAGCGCGCCCATCCAGGGGCCCATTTTTTCTTCTTCGGTGCCGGGCAGAAAGCCGATGTCCTCGCCCACCGAGACGGTGGCCCGCGTCATGATGATCTCGGTGTAGCGCCGGTCATCGAGCACCTGCGTCAGGCCGGCGGCCAGGGTCATAAGGGTCTTGCCGGTACCTGCTGTGCCGGTGAGGGTGACAAAGTCGACCTCGGGGTCCATCAGCAGGTTCATCGCAAAGTTCTGCTCGCGGTTGCGCATGGTCACCCCCCAGACGGCGTTCTTGAGGTGGGTGTAGTCCTTGAGCGTCTTGAGCACCGCCGTCTTGCCGCGAATTTCGGTCACGCGCGCGTACAGCGGCGGCTCGCCGGGGGCCTCGAAATAGGTGAACTGGTTGATCAGCAGACTCTCGACGATCGGTCCACTGATGCGGTAGAAGGTGTGGCTGCCCTGCTGCCAGCTCTCGATGGTCTTGCTTTGGCGGGTCCAGAAGTCGGCCGGCAGCGCCAGCGCGCCGCTGTAGAGCAGGTCGCCGTCTTCCAGGGTCTTGTCGTTGCGGTAGTCCTCGGTCGACAGGCCCAGGGCGCGGGCCTTGACCCGCATATTGATGTCCTTGGACACCAGCACCACCTCGCGCGGGGCCAGCTCCTTGCGCAGGGCCTCAACCACGCCCAGGATCTGGTTGTCGGCCTTGCCCTGGGGCAGGGCCATCGGCAGCTCGCCGCTGAGCGGGCGCGTCTGGAATAACAGGTGGCCCCCTGCCTGGGTGTGCCCGGTGCTGCTCAACTGCAGCCCCTTGGCAATGTCGGCGCCCTGCTCGGCAGCCAGCGCGTCGAGTGTGCGGCTGGTCTGGCGCGCATTGCGGGCCACCTCGGTCATGCCCTTTT
>CANHBU010000048.1 GCA_947458345.1 Comamonadaceae bacterium | reverse complement strand
CGCGCAGGTGCTCGGTGGTCTCGCCAGCGCTGTTGTGAATGTCCTGTTTGAGCTTGACCACTTTCCGCCGGAAAAAAGCCAGCTGCACATCGTTCATGTACTCGCTGTCGGGCATGGACTTGACTTCGTCGTCGCTCAGCTCTTCGGGGCGTTTGGTCTTCCAGTTATTGGCCAATTTGGGGTCCTTGCGTGTGACCGCCGCGGCTGGCGGCGGTGCGATCAGTCGCTCGGTGGCCGACACATAGCTGGCCTTGGCGGCATCAGGCGAATGGGTCGGAACCACCGGTGCGGGGGCCGGCACCGAAGCGGCGCGGCTCTTGGATTTGCGGGTGGGCGCTGAAGGCGCTGGCTCAGCCACGACGGGCTTGGCCACGGTTGCGGCCACGGGCTTTGCTGCAGGCTCGGGCGCAACCGTGATCGGCGGTTTGGCAAGGGCCTTGGCAGAAGGTTTGGCGGCAACCGGCTTTGCTACTGGCGGCTTGGCTACTGGCTTTGCTACTGGCTTTGCTACTGGCTTGGCTGCTGGCTTGGCTGCTGGCTTGGCCGGTGCTTTGGGCACGGCTTTGACCACAGGCGCGGGCGCTGCCTTCGCCGCCGGCTTGGCTGGCGCTTTGGGTGCTGGCTTGGCTGGCGGCTTAACGACCTTGGCAGACGCCTTCACCGGGGCCTTCACCGCAGCCTTGATCGGGGCCTTGGCAGGAGCCTTAACCGGCACTTTGGTCGCTGTCTTGGTGACCACCTTGGCCTTCGATGCTGGCTTGGCGGCTGGCTTGGAGGCTGGCTTAGCGCCTGGCTTGGCCTTGGCCGACGAGGCCGCGGCCATGGGGCGCTCAGCAGCGCGTTGGGCAGCATTGCTGGAGGGGGCTGGAGCGTTCAAGGGCGGTCTCCTGTGCGGCAGGCTGGCGCATGACCGGGCATCGTCAGCGGTCTGCTGTCCGCGCTGCCGGGCGCGGGGGTCTCAGCCAGATGACGCCAAAACGTTTGCTCATGCATGGCCAGCCTCTCTTTGCTTGATAGTGCATTGCTCGCCTGTGCGACTTGGGCAGGCTTGCAGCGCAAGCCCGGAGCGGTAAAAACCGGGGTGGGTGTCCGAAGTCGGCGCGCGATTGTAGCGGCGCACGCGCTGGAGCTGCCGACGGCTCGCCGGCAGCCTTGGCTGGCCAATGGGGCAGCCCATGGGGCAGGCGCTCAAACCAGACACTGCTCCAGGCCTTGCAAGAAAATATCCCGGGGCAAGTCGATGCCGATGAACACCATTTTGCTCTGGCGCGGCTCATCAGCGCCCCAGGCCGGTCCGAGGTCGCTGCCCATGAGCTGGTGCACCCCCTGAAAAATCACCTTGGAGGCGGTTCCCTGCATGTTCAAGACGCCCTTGTAGCGCAGCATCCGGGGGCCGTAGATGTTGACGACCGCGCCCAGAAAGTCTTCGAGCTTGGCCGGATGAAAGGCCCGCTCGGACCTGAACACAAAGCTCTTGACATCGTCGTCGTGGCGGTGATGGCGCTGATGCGAGGGATGGTCGCAGTGCTCATCGTCATGGTGGTGATGGTCGTGATGATCGTGCCCGTCTTCCTTGAGAAAGTCCGGGTCGATATCGAGCTTGGCATTGAGGTTAAAGCCGCGCAGATCAAACACCTGGCTGACCGCCACCTGGCCAAAATTGACGGTGCGCTGGGGCGCACGTGGGTTCATGTGCGCGATCCGGTGCTGCAAGTCCTGCAGCTGCTGCGCGTCGACCAGATCGCTCTTGCTGATGAAGATCTGGTCGGCAAAACCGATCTGGCGGCGCGCCTCCTGCCGCTCGTCGAGCTGGGTTTGCGCATGTTTGGCGTCGACCAGGGTGACGATGGCGTCGAGCAAAAACTGCTCGGCAATCTCCTCGTCCATAAAGAAGGTCTGCGCCACCGGGCCGGGATCGGCCAAGCCGGTGGTCTCGACCACCACGCGCTCGAAGTCGAGCAAGCCCTTGCGCTTCTTGGCCCCCAGCAGCTGCAAGGTGGCGCGCAGGTCCTCGCGGATGGTGCAGCAGATGCAGCCATTGCTCATCTGCACGATGGTCTCTTGGGTGTCAGAAACCAAGATCTCGTTGTCGATGTTTTCCTCGCCGAACTCGTTTTCGATGACGGCGATCTTGTGCCCATGGGTTTCGGTGAGCACACGCTTGAGCAGCGTGGTCTTGCCCGAGCCCAGAAAACCGGTGAGGATGGTGACAGGTATGAGGCTCATGTTGTCCGTATTTTTTTGGCGTTCGGGCCGGGCCCCACGCACGGCCTGGCCGTTTTTACAGGGCAAACCGGTGCGATCAGGGGCCAACCCTCGAAAAAGGGCCAGTGTAGTGCGAGCGGGCGCGCTGTGCCCAGCTCAGCCGCAGCCGACAGGTGGCCTTAGGGCTTGCGCACCACCACCAGGCCCTTGAGGTATTCGCCCTCGGGAAAGCGCAGCGTCATCGGATGGTCCGGCGCGCCCCCGAGGCGCTCGCAAATAAAGGCATCGAGCCCCGCATCGGCGCCGGCCGAGGCCACGATCTTGTGGAACAGATCGGCACTGATACCGCCCGAGCAGGAAAAGGTCATCAGCAAGCCGCCCGGCTGCAGCAATTGCAGGGCCAAGCGGTTGAGGTCCTTGTAAGCCCGCGCGGCCCGCTCGGCATGGGCGACGGTCGGGGCCAGCTTGGGCGGATCGAGCACGATGGCGTCAAAGCGCCGGCCTTGCTGCAAAAACTGGCGCAAGCTGGCATTGACATCGGCGTCGAGCATCTCGGCGCGCTCAACGGGCAGGCCATTGAGTTGCACATTGGCCATGGCCTGCTGCAAAGCCGGCGCCGAGGAGTCGATGGACAGCACATGCCCGGCGCCGCCGGCCAGCGCCGCCACGGTAAAGCCGCCCGTGTAGCAAAAACAGTTGAGCACCGAGCCAAAACCGCGCTGGCGTGTCCACTGAAAAAACCGTTGCCGACTGTCGCGCTGGTCTAGGTAAAAGCCGGTTTTGTGTCCGCGCGCGATATCGAGCCCCAGCCGCCAGCCATGCTCGCGGATCACCCGCTCGGTCGAGCCCTGCCCGGCCAGCCAGCCGCAGACCTCGTCCAGGCCCTCGAGCTGTCGCACGCTCGAATCGGAGCGTTCATACAGGTGCTGCAGACCGGTGCGCTCAAGCAAGGCGCGTGCGATCACCGGTTTCCAGCGCTCGCTGGCGCAACTGGTGAACTGCGCCACCAGCACATCGCCGTAACGGTCGACGACCAGGCCAGGCAGACCGTCGCACTCGCCATGGACCAGACGCACGCCATCGCTTTGGATGTCAAACAGATCGCGCGCTGAAACGGCGCGATCGATGCGCTCGGCCACAAAGGCGGCATCGATGCGCTGGGCCTCGTCGAAGCTCCAGACCCGCGCCCGGATGCGCGAGCGCGGGCTGAAAGCGGCCCAGGCCAAAAAACGCCCTTCGTGCGACTCCACCCGCACCGTCTCGCCGCTGTCACCGCCGCCGCGGGCAATGGCCCCGTCGAACACCCAGGGGTGCTTTCGCAGCAAAGACTTTTCCTTGCCGGCATGCAGTCGTATGGATTTCATGGCGACATTGTCGCGCCGGCACGGCACGGCGGCCGAGACTGTGGCTTGCCTGCGGCCGATCGGCCAAGCGGTATCGGCGTCTCAAGGCAGCATCGATGCGATCCGGCTATTTCTTGCCCTGCGCCCGCGGATGGGCCGCATCGTAGATCTTGGCCAAATGCGCAAAGTCCAGCCGGGTGTAGACCTGGGTGGTGCTGATATTGGCGTGGCCCAGCAATTCCTGCACCGCGCGCAAATCGCCGCTGGACTGCAGCACATGGCTGGCAAAAGAGTGGCGCAGCATGTGCGGATGCACCGGGGTGGCCAGGCCGGCGGCCAGGGAGCGGCGCTTGAGGCGCACCTGCATCTGGCGAATCGACAGCCGCTGGCCGCTTTGGCTGATGAACAAGGCCGGGTCTGTCGCCCGCCCGGCACTCCACTGGCTGCGCACCGCCAACCAGGCGGCCAGGGCCCTCAGCGCGGGTGCACCCACCGGCACGCTGCGCCGCTTGCTGCCTTTTCCCAGCACATGGGCCTGCGCGTCTTGCAGATCGACCCAGCCCCTGGCCTGGGCGCTGGCCTGCGCGTCCAGGCCAGCGAGTTCGGCAATGCGCAGCCCGCAGCCGTAGAGCAGCTCGGTCAGGCAGTGGTCGCGGACATCGAGATCAGCCCGATCGCCGCCTTGCCGGAAACTGGCCAGTTGCACCGCTTCGTCGACGCCCAGCGCCTTGGGCAAGGGCTTGGGCGCCTTAGGTGCGCGCACGCCCTGCACCGGGTTATGAGGCAGCGCACCCTGAAGGCCCAGCCAGGCATAAAACCCGCGCCAGCCCGACAAGATGAGCGCGATGCCGCGCCCGCTGCGGCCCCGACCGTGCATCTGGGCGACCCAGCGGCGCACATCGGGCGTGGTGACCTGCTCGAGCGAGATCTTGGCCTGGGCTGCGAACTGCTGCAGCTTGAGCAGGTCTTGGGCATACAGGGCCTGGGTGCGCGCGGCCAGACGCTTTTGCACCCGCACATGGCTCAGATAAGCATCGACCAGCGCTTGCGAGGGCTGTGCAGCGCTGCCCTGCACGCAGGACATGGGCGATCAGTCTAGGCTGGGGGGCACAGCCGAGCGCAGGCGCGAGAGCGCCGCACTGGCCAGCTCGCCGATGCGCTGCAAAAAGTCGGTGGCCATGTCACTTTGAAAGCGCTCACGGTCAGCCGAGCCCAGCACCAAGGCGCCAAAGGCCTTGGGCGCTGCGCCGGCGCGCAAAGCGATCACGGCCATCGACTGCACCGACACCGCATCGGGCAGCCATCGCACGGCCTCCAGCCCTTTGTTGGGGCCGCAGTACGGGCGGCTAAGCGCAGAGGCGAAGGCCTGCGCATCCGGACTGACGCCGCAGGCAAAGGCCAGCTCGGCATAGGCTGCATCGACGCCCCAGACCTTGATGGCCGCCTGCGGAATCAGAAACTGCTTTTGCAGCTCGCTCGTGATGACGCCCGGAATGTCCTGCGGCTGCGCCGCCAGCAGCAGCTGGCGGCTCCAGGCTTGCATCTTCTCGCCAATGGCGCTGTTTTCCTGACCATGGCGCATCATCTCGACGATGCGCTGCTCCAGCGCCTTGTTCTTGTCGCGCAGCAGCTCAGCCTGACGCTCTTGCAGACTGACGGCGCGGCCTGCCAGTCCACTCGACAGCTGCACCGAAGCGAGCAAAGCGGCATGGCGCTCGAAGAATTCGGGGTTGTGGACCAGGAAGTTGGCGATGTCGTCTTCGGTGATGGGATGGGCCAGAGCCGTGTCGGAGGAAGTCATGGGCCCGCATTGTCTACCGTTTGTGGCCGATATCCAAGCCCAGAGCCTGGGCCAGCCGCAACCCCTCAGCGTCCAGACACCTCGGGCAGCTCAATTTGTCCCTCGTACACGCGCACGGCCGGCCCGCTCAGGCGCACCGGCGCCGACAAATCGGACGCGCCAGCCCACTCGATGCGCAGCTGCCCGCCGCGCGTGTGCACCTCCACCGCCTCATCGAGCAAGCCCTGGCGGATGCCGGCAACCACCGCGGCGCATGCACCGGTGCCGCAGGCCAGCGTCTCGCCGGCGCCACGCTCGAACACCCGCAAGCGAATTTCTTGGCGCGAGATCACTTGCGCAAAACCGGCGTTGACCCGCTGGGCAAAACGCCGATGCGATTCGATCAGCGGGCCCCAGCTGAGCACAGGCGCCTGCTCGACATCGTCGACCCACAGCAGCGCATGCGGATTGCCCATCGACAGCACCGCCACCTCGACGCTTGCATCAAGGCCAAGATCGAGCGGCCAGATCGGCCAGCCGGCCAGCAGGCGAGGCTGCAGACCGCTGGCGTCAAAAGGCACGCGCTGCGGCTCAAAAACCGGCGCGCCCATGTCCACGCTCACCCGGCCGTCGGGCTGCAAATGCAATTGCAGCACCCGATTGAGGGTCTGCACCCTCACCGTGTCGCGCTCGCAAAGGCCGCGGTCTCGAACATAGCGCACGAAACAGCGCGCGCCGTTGCCGCAATGCTCCACCTCGCCGCCGTCGGCGTTGTGGATGACATAGGAAAAATCGATATCGCGCGCACCGGCTGGCGGCGGGCGCACGCTCAGGATCTGGTCGGCGCCAACCCCGAAATGGCGGTCGGCCAAAAACCGGTACTGCGCAGGCGTCAGGCCCAGCAGGCCGCGCGTCTCGTCCAGCACGACGAAGTCGTTACCGGCGCCTTGCATCTTGGTAAATTGAATCCGCATCGGCTCATTATCGGTGCGGGGCACGGCGATCGAGCCCATCCTTGGCTTACCATGCAAGTCCGCCAAGCCGGCGCACGCCCGGCACATCTATTTGAATCCTATTGACGATCACGACATGGCCCGCCCCTCACAACTGCTCTACATCCAGCGCGAACCGGCAGCGCTGCGCTCGGCCGCCACCGTCTTGATGCTGCGGCCGGCCGAAGGCGGCTTCGAGGTGCTGATGACGCGCCGCTCGGACAAAGCCAGCTTTGCACCCGGGGCCTTTGTTTTTCCGGGCGGTGGCATTGATGCCCACGATCGCTCGCCGGCGGTGCACGCGCAGTGCCGCCGCCGAGCCGACCAGGACGAGGCGAGTCTGACACCGGCCCTGGCGGCCATCCGCGAGAGCTTCGAAGAGCTGGGCATCTTGCTGGCCCGCCGGCCGGACGGTCAGCACGCCGACGCCGCGGATGTGGCTGCGCTCGATCGCCACCAGCCGTTTTTTGCGCAATGCCAGGCTCTTGGGCTGCAGCCAGCGGCCGACGAGGTCTTCCAGCTGGCCCACTGGATCACCGACCGCGACATGCCCAAACGCTTTGACGTGCCATTTTTGGTGGCGCGCATGCCCGAGGGCCAGGAGCCGGTGGCCGATGAGCACGAGCAATTCGAGCCGGTCTGGGTGCGGCCGGCAGACGCCCTGGCCCGCTACGAGGCCGGCACCCTGTACATGATCTTTCCGACCATCCGCACCCTGCGCCGGTTGCAGGCCTATGCCAGCGTCGATGCGGTGCTGCAGGCCTGCGGCGCTGGCGGGCCGCTGTGGACCTCCTGCCCGCGCGCCGGCTTGCTGCAAGGCCGCGAAGCGCGTTACATGGAGCATGAGTCACCCTATGGCGAGCTGCAACTGACCTGCCCGGACGGGCAAATGGTCCACCACCTGGACTGGCAGACCGAAAGGCCGGTGGCCCTGCTCAAAAACGTCATGCGGCTGACCGCGCCCAACCCCGGCGTGATGACCGGGCCGGGCACCAACAGCTATCTGGTGGGCGATGCCAGCACTGGCTATATCTGCATCGACCCCGGGCCAGCCGACGAGCAGCATTTGCAGACCCTGTGGCAAGCCGCTGGCGGCAATATCCGCGCCATTGTCTGCACCCATTCCCACCCCGACCATTCGCCAGGCGCAAAGCCACTACAAGCCCTGTGCGAGAGCCGCCCGCCCATCCTGGGCCTGGCCTCCCTGCCCACCGCGCGTGCGGCCAGCGAATTCACGCCGGATCGGGCACTGGCCCACGGCGAGCGCCTGGTGCTGGGCCAAGGCGAACACCAGCACACCCTGCGCGCCTTGCACACGCCCGGCCATGCGGCCAACCATGTCTGCTTCGTGCTCGAAGAGGACGGCCTGCTCTTTAGCGGCGACCACATCCTCAATGGCAGCACCACCGTGGTCGATCCGCCCGACGGCAATATGAACGACTACCTGGACTCGCTGGACCTGCTGAGCCAAGCCTGCGCCGAGCACGCGATTGGCTTTATCGCGCCGGCCCACGGCTATGTGCTCGGCGATGCCCCAGGGGCGATTGCCCGCCTCAAAGCACACCGCCTGCAGCGCGAAGCCAAAGTGCTCAAAGTCATGCAGGCCCAGCCCGATGGCAGCATGGACGATTGGGTCAAACTGGCCTACGACGATGTCGATCCGCGCATCTGGCCAGTGGCCAAGCGCTCACTGCTGGCGCATGTGGAGCGCATCCAGAGCCTGGGCGGCTTCAATCTGTGAGGTGCCCGGGCCCGGCCCCGTGCACCGAAAGGCCAGCAATGAACGATCAGCAGCCAGACCAAGCCAATGACGTGCTAAGTCGCTTTAAGCGCATCACACAGTCCGTGCCTTGCGGTCTGTATGAGTACTACCTTGACGCCAAGGGGGTCAGCCATTTCCCGTATTTCAACGAACAAATGCTGGATATGTTCGAGGTCACAGCGCAAGAGTTGGAAACTGACGCTTCGATCATCTGGAGCCTGTTCCACCCCGATGACCGGGAGCGGGTGCATCAGACCGATATCCATGCCAACAAAAGCGGCAGTCTGTTTTTTGTGCAGACTCGCGTCATCACCCGCAGTGGTCGAGAAAAATGGATTCAGATTTCATCGCGTCCCACAAGCCGGCTGATCGACGGCTGCGTGGTGTGGTCGGGCTATTACCTGGACATCACCGCCAGTCAGATCAATCAGGCGAAATTTGAATCGCTGATCAAAGCCATGCCCGATCTGGTCATGTTGATTGATGAGGACGGTCGCTACCTGCAAACTAACAGTCCACCGTTCATGCATTTGTTCTTTTCGGACCCCATGACGCTGATCGGTAAGACCATGCACGAGGTCTTGCCCCAGGAAGTGGCCGATCGTGGGCTGGCGCTGATTCAAGCCGTGCTCAAGACCCAACAATCCTCTTATCTGGAGTACTCGCTTGAATCCTTGGATGGACAGACTTTTCACTTCAACAGCCACACGAGAAGCCTGAACGAGTCGATCAACGGCAAGTGGGTGACCCTGTCTGTCATTCGGGACATCACAGACAACCATCGCGCCCAGCAAGAGTTGCTACAGGCCAAAGACAAGCTGCGGGCGATCGCCGTCGAAGAAAGCAAGAGTCTTGAGCGCGCCCTGCTGATGAAAGACATGCACGACGGCCTGGGCTCGCAGCTGACCTACGCAAAAATGATGATCGAAAACAAAGAAATCGACCAGGGCGGCTTGCAAGAGATCATTCAGGAGTGCATTGCGGACTTGTATCTCATCATTGACACGCTGAGCGAAGAAGGCGCTTCCTTCTACAACGCCCTCATCGATTTTCAATACCGTATCCGCAAGCGTTTTGAGGGCGGCCCCGTCCAGATTCATTTGCGTCTCGATCTGGACCGCACAGCAGCGCTT
>CANHBU010000047.1 GCA_947458345.1 Comamonadaceae bacterium | reverse complement strand
ACGGCATCGGCCGAGTCACTGAACTTTTCGCTGGCCCCGATCTTGCCGAAGGGCGCTTGATCAGACTGCTCGAGCCCTACCAGTCAAAAAAGGTCGAGCCAATCCATGCGCTCTACCGGGGCGGTCGCCATGTTCCGCTGAAAGTGCGTGCTTTCCTGGACTACCTCAAGCGCTGCAGCCAGGGCATGGACATCTCGCAACAGCCGATCGAGCAGGACAAGTCGCCGGCCGCCGCCAGCTGACCCTTTGCCTGTACCGATCGTTCTGATTGACAGTGCGGCGCCGCACGACGATGATCTGCCGCCATGCCGATCACTCAACTGAACCACTTCTCGATCCGAACGACCGACCTTGATGCGACCCGTCGCTTCTACACCGAAGTCATGGGCCTGACCGAGGGACCGCGCCCCCCATTTCCTTTCCCGGGCGCCTGGCTGTATTCAGGCGACCATGGCTCGTACGAGAATGCAACGGTTCACGTGATCGGCATCGACCTCAATGGCCCCGAAGGACTCAAGACCTACCTGGGCGACCGCGATCCGTCCACCCTGCAAGGCACGGGTACCGTCGACCACATCGCATTCTTTGCGACCGGGGTTGAGGAAATGCGCGAGCGATTGGCCCGCGCCGGCATCGAATTTCGGGAGCGGACCGTTCCGCTGCTGGGTCTGCACCAGATCTTCGTCAATGATCCAAGCGACGTCGTCATCGAGCTCAACTACCCTTCGGGTGAGTTGGAATCAGCCTGATCATCGGCGCCCAAAGCCGCTGTTCGATCGCCTCGAACAGTACCTGCACCCTGGTGCCGATCCGAACCGCGAACAAATCAGGTCCCTACCGGGATGGCCGCAGCACACGCAGAGCGCTCCCTTCCCCGCGTGCCGCCGGCTTTACGCAAACGAAAACGCCCAACCGAGATCGGTCAGGCGTTAGGTATTGGTGGCCTGGGGCGGAATCGAACCACCGACACAAGGATTTTCAGTCCTCTGCTCTACCGACTGAGCTACCGGGCCAAGGGGCGCAAGTATAGCAGAGCGCCAGCCGCCTCCAGCCCCGCCCGGCGGGGGCGGATCAGGCGAGGATGGGGCAGGATCAAGCGCTGCGCTTGCCGCGGCTGAGGTCGACGCCCAGTTGCTTGAGTTTGCGGTACAGATGGGTGCGCTCCAGGCCGGTCTTGTCGGCCACGCGGGTCATGGAGCCGCCCTCGCGCTGCAGGTGAAACTCAAAGTAAGCTTTTTCGAACTCATCGCGCGCATCGCGCAGCGGTTTCTCGAGGGAAAAGCTCTGCACCGACTGCGGGCCGACTGGTTCGCAGCGGACCGGGCTGGTTTGGGCGGGTGCGGGCGTGTGGGCTGCCAGCGTAACGACGCTGGCCAGCACGCTCGGTGGCGGCTTTTTCGGTATGCCGCGGCTTAGGCCTTGATCGACCGCCTGCAGCAGCTTTTGCATGGTGATGGGTTTTTCGAGGAAGGCCATCGCACCGATGCGGGTGGCCTCGACCGCGGTATCGATGGTGGCATGGCCGCTCATCATGATGACGGGCATGCTCAAATGCCCCGCGGCCGACCACTCCTTGAGCAGCGTCACGCCGTCGGTATCGGGCATCCAAATGTCGAGCAGCACCAGATCGGGTCGCAGGCGCTGACGCACCGCGCGGGCCTGGGCGGCGTTTTCCGCCAATTCGACCTGATGCCCCTCGTCGTTGAGAATTTCCGAGAGCAAGTCGCGGATGCCCAGTTCGTCATCGACCACCAGAATGTTTGCCATGGAGCTGTCCCGTTGATCACCTGTTATAGCAGTGCGCTCGGCCCACTGAGCGGGTCTTCAAGAGACCGGCTCAGTGGGGAATGATAGCGAGACTTGCGCGCCTTGGAGCACGCCCTCGCTGACCCGGTTGCCGACGTCGATGCGCGCGTGGTGCTCGTCGGCAATTTTCTTGACCACCGCCAGCCCCAGCCCCGTGCCTTTGGCCTTGGTGGTGACATAGGGCTCAAAAGCGCGCTTGAGGATGTGATCGGGGAAACCGGTGCCACGATCTCGCACGATCAGGCGCACCCGGCGGCTGGTGGGCGCGTACTCGGTTTGCAACAGCACGCTCGGGCCGGGCTGTCCGGGCGCAAAGCTCTTGCCCTCGTGCGCGTCCTGCGCGTTTTGCAGCAGGTTGTGGATCACCTGGCGCAGCTGCTGGGCGTCGCCGCGCACGCGCGGCACCTGGGGGTCGAGCTCGACGCGGACGGGCACGCCGCCGGCGTCTTGCGGATACAGCTGCATGACGTCGCTGACCAGGGCGTTGAGGTCGACCGCCTTGAGCTCGGCGGCCGGCAGCCGGCCAAAATCGCGAAACTCATTAACCAGCCGCTTCATGGCATCGACTTGGTCAACGATGGTCTTGACCGACTTGGCCAGCACCTGCTCCTCGGGCGGCTCGAGCTTGTGGGCGAGCTTGCGCTCCAGGCGCTCGGCCGACAGCTGAATCGGCGTGAGCGGGTTTTTGATTTCATGGGCCAGGCGGCGCGCCACCTCGCCCCAGGCCTGGGCGCGCTGGGCCGACACCACGTCGCTGACGTCGTCAAAGACGAGCAGGCAGTCTTCGGTGCCGGGCATGCGGGCGCCGCGCGCAATCAGGGTGACGGCGCTGTCGCTGGTGCCGTGGAGCTCAAACGATTGCTGCCAGTGCTCCAGGCCATGGGCGGCCTGCTCGCGCAGGTAGGACTCAAACTGCGCTTGCACGCCCTCGCCAAAGCCCTCAAGGCCCGGCACCTGGGTCAGCAAGTTGCCCACATGGGCGGCCAGCGGAGCGCGCAAGATGCGGGTCGCCCCCGGGTTGCTGGAGACGATACGCCCCTGGGCATCGAGCACCATCACGCCGGCCGTCAGGTTGTCCAAGATGGTCTGCAGGCTCGCGCGCGCGGCGTCGAGCTCGCCCATACTGACCTGCACCGCATTGCGCGCCTCGGCCAGTTGCTCGGTCATGTCGGCAAACGAGCGCGTCAGCCCGCCGAGCTCGTCGCGCGTTTGCAGCGCCGCCTTGGGCCGCAGGTCGCCGCGGGCCACCTGGCGCACGCCTTCGGCCAAGAGCAGCAAGGGTTTGGCCAGCTGGGTGCCCAGAATCACCGCCAGCAAGATGGCGCCAAAGACGGCCAGAAAAAGCGACAGCGTGAGCGTGCCGATGTACATGCGGCGCAGACCGCTGCGGGCCAGGGCGCGTTCTTGGTACTCGCGGTTGGCCTCCTGCACCGCCAGCGCATTGGCCACCAGATCGGGCGCGAGTTCTTCGCTGGCCTGCAGAAAGCGCAAGCTGCCGCCCAGGTCGAGACTGCTGCTGCTGACCAGGGCCAGCGCCCGCACCCGGGCCCGCGGCACGACGCCAGAGGCCGCAGGAGAAGCCTCGTCGAGCCCGTCGATCTGGGTGACCACGCCCTGGCTGCGCGCCAGCCGCATCTGCTGCGGGCTCGGGCGTTCGGGCTGCGCCAGCAGGACGCCGCGGGCATCGCTGGCACTGGCCACGAGCTGGCCGGCGCTGCTCCAAAGCGCCAGCTCACCCACGCCAAGCTGCTGGCGCAGCCGCTCCAGACCCAGGCCAGAGACAGAGTCGGGCGCCTGGGCCAGCTGATCGGCCTGCAGCTTGGTGCGCTTGCCCAGGTCCAGCTCAAACCGCTCGAGCGTGACGCGCCCCAATTGCAGGCCAGAGGCCAGGGCGCTTTCGACGCGCACGTCGAACCAGCTCTCAATGGAGCGCGAGACGAACTGGTAGGACACCACGTAGATCATCAGCCCCGGCAGCAGCCCCACCACCGCGAAAATGGCCGCCAGCTTGAGCAGCAGGCGGCTGCCAAACTTGCCGCGCTTGAGGCGCAGGCCCATGCGCACCAGGGCCCAGACGATGACCAGCGCGAGCAAGCTGGCCACCGCCACATTGAGTACGAACAAGATGCCGTAATAGCGCTCGTAGAGTTCGCGGTTGCCGGTGGCCTGGGCCAGCATGAACAGCAGCACCAAGCTCAGCGCCGCCACCACCCCGAGACCTATGCCCACGAGCCAAGGCCGGGCGGCCAGCAAGGGCGGCGGCATGGGGCTGTTCACGGGCGGCTGCCTTCGGTGGGGGTGGGCTCGCCCGCGCGACGCGCAGGCGGCAGGCTCTGGCGCCGCGCTGCAACGATCTGCCAGTCTTTTTGCCCGGCAATGCCAATCTGGAAGGGCCGGGGCAGTTGGCCCGGGTCGAGCCGGAAGCGAAAGTCCATCACATGCGGCGCGCCCGGCTCGATATCGGCTGCATCGGCAATGCGCCAGCGGGCCAGGCTCTCGAGGGCCGACACCGCTTCATTGAGGCTGTCAAATTGCTGCACCAGGTTGACGCGGGCGCCCTGGGCGCCGGTGTCGACACCGCCCAGGCTCAGGCGCCAGCGCCGCGTCAAAGGCTGGTAGGCCAGACGCATGCTGCGACTGGCCTGCACGACGCGCTTGTCGGTCCAGTACCAACGCTCGCGGTAGATGTCGACCTCGGCCACAAAGATGAGGGCGATGCCCTTGAGCAGGGCGTCTTCGACCGGCTGGGGCACCTCGAGCTTCAAGCTGGCGCTCAGGTAGATGCCATCGTCGGCCCGCTCCACGCGCAACTGGCTGACGTCTGCCGCACGCAGCGGCGCTGCCAGCAGCCACAGCAGCAGCAGCGCAAGCGCGCCGCACAGCTTACTGACTCGACCGCGCTCAGCCCAGCCCCTTTTGCAGCAGGGCGTAAAAGAAACCATCGTGCTCACGACCGGGATTGTCCGGCAAGTGCCCGCCCGCTGCGGCTGCATCGGGCAACAAATGGCCTGGCGAGGGCATCAAACAGGCGTCGTTGTGGCGTGCAAGAAACGCCTGCACCTGCGCCTGACCCTCGGCCTTGAAGACCGAACAGGTGCAGTACAGCAGGCGGCCACCGGGGCGCACCAGCGGCCACAGCGCACCGAGCAGCCGCTTTTGCTGGCCCGCCAGAGCCTGGATGTCCTGCGCACGTCGGAGCCAGCGCACATCGGGATGGCGGCGCACGATACCCGAAGCGGTACACGGCGCATCGAGCAAGATGGCGTCAAAAGCGCGGCCATCCCACCAGCGTGAGGGCTCGGCGGCATCGGCCACTTCAATGCGCGCCTGAAGTTGCAGACGCGCCAGGTTCTCGCCGATGCGCTCGGCGCGCACGGCGTCGGCGTCCAGGGCCAGCACGTCGGCCTGCGCCAGCTCGAGCAGATGGGCCGTCTTGCCGCCCGGCGCGGCGCAGGCGTCGAGCAGCCGCAAGCGCTGCCCATCTGCGGGCTCCAGGCCAGCGAGCAAGAGCGGCGCGGCCAACTGCGCCGCCGCGTCCTGCACCGAAAACCAGCCTTGTGCATAACCGGGCAAGTGCTGCACCGGCTGCGAGCGCTCGAGCAACACACCGCAGCCGGCCACCGCGCTGGCGGCCACGCCGGCATCGGCAAGCGCCTGCAGATAACGCTGGCGCGGCACTTGGCGCTCGTTGACCCGCAGCACGATGGGGGCGCGCTGCTGCCCGGCAGTCAGCACCGCCTGCCAGGCCTCGGGGTGGTCCTGGCGCAGCCGCTCGATCCACCAGGCCGGGTGATTCCAAAGCGCCACCTCAGCTTGCTGGGCCTGAGCCAGCAGCGCCGGTTGCTCGCGCAGAAAGCGGCGCAGGCAGCCATTGATGAAAGCGGCCTGATGCGCGATCTGCGGCGTGCGCTTGGCCGCCTCCACCGCCTGGCTGACCAGGGTGTGGGGCGCATACATCGGATCGGCACTGGCCAGCAGCGCCAGCGCGGTGCAAAGCAGGGCATCGGCCTGCGCAGGCGGGGGCCGGCGTGCAAGCTGCTCGCGCAGCGCCTGCGCCAGACCCAGCGTGCGCAGCACCTGCAGCGACAGCGCCTGCACGCCCGCGCGCAAACGGCTGTCGATCAGCGCGAGCTCGGCGGTGCGCGAACGGCCTGCGCGCACCCCGGCCACCACTGCCGCGGTGGCCTGCAACTGCTGCCACAAGGCCGGTGCGGCTTCGGTCACGCTCAAGGCCAGCGCCGACCTTGCGGGCCGCTCTGTTGCGGGCTTCAGGACAGGCTGTCCGCCCAGATGTTGCTGGCCCAGCTCAGGGCGTAGACCCCTTCGAGCTCGGTCGGACCGGTGCTCACACCGCCGGAGCCTGCCACGGTCTTGAAGGTCTTTTCGGCCGCGACATACTCGTGCACGCTGGCCACATGAATGGCCATCTTCGGGTCAATGAAGCTGTAGCAGGTGTTGGTCAGCATGGGCGCTGGGTTGATCGGCCAGCCCGAGAGTTCGGCCACGATGGCCGCTGCGGCCACCTTGCCGTGGCTGTTGGCCATGTGCCCGCTCTTGGGCATGGCCGGCGCAATCTGGATCGAGTCGCCCAGCACATGCACGTCCTTGGCCACAGTCGATTCGAAATTGAGGTAGTTCACGCCGCACCAGCGGTTGCTGCCCAGGTTGTTGAGCCCGGTCTGCACCGCAATGGCCCCTGCACGCATGGACGGCAGCACATTGAGCACCTGGGCCTTGACGTCTTCTTGCACGTCAAACTTGATCACGCCGGCTTTGGCATCGACCGCGGTGACCTTGTGCTGCGGGCGGTACTCCAAAATGCCTTTGTACTGCTCGTTCCAAACGCGCTTGAACAGCGGACCCTTGGAGGTCACGTCCTGGTTGGCATCGAGAATGAGCACCTTGCTGCGCGGCTTGTTGGCCTTGAAGTAGCCGGCCACCACACTGGCGCGCTCGTAGGGTCCGGGCGGGCAACGGTAGGGGGCTTCGGGGATGGTGATGGCAAACACGCCGCCATCGGGCATGGCTTCGAGTTGGCGGCGCAGGGCCACGGTCTCGGGGCCGGCCTTCCAGGCCTGCACAATCTGGCCCGAGGCATTGGCCGCGCGCAGGCCCTCGAGGGTGTCGAACTGCAGGTCGATGCCGGGCGAAACAATCAGCTTGTCGTAGCCTATGGTCGCACCGCCACCGAGGGTCACGGTCTTGGCCCGGGTGTCAATGCTCTTGGCGATATCTTTGACCACGGTGACCCCATGGCGCTTGGACAGCGCCGAATAGGGCGTGGTGATGTCGGCCATCTGCTTGACGCCAGAGAGCACCAAGTTGGAGATCGGGCAGGAGACGAAGGCCTCTTGCGGCTCAATGAGCACCACGTCGATCTTGTAGTCCGACAGCCAGCGCACATACTTGGCGGCGGTGGCGCCGCCGTAACCGCCGCCAACCACCACCACCTTGGCGCGTTGCGGGATTGAGGTGGTGGCGCAGCCCGTCAGGCCCAGCAGGCTCAGGGCGGCGGCGCTGTGCAGCACGCCACGGCGAGAAATGTGTTGCGACTTCATGGACGGCTCCTTATTTCTTCTGAGCCGCAAAGTAGGCGGCAATGACCTCGATCTGCGCGTCGCTGTAGCCCTTGGCCAGCTGGTGCATGACCGTGGCAGGACGGGCGCCACTCTTGAAGGCCTTCATCTGGGCGGCGATGTCGGTCCGACCGGCCAGGCTCGCGTTGGCCGACCCGGCCACCGCCTGACCGGCCGTGCCGTGGCAGTTGGCACAGGTGGCGGCCAATGACTTGATGTAAAGCGCCTCCTGGGGCGAGGCGCCCTGGGCGACGGCGGCGCCAGCGGCCAGAGCGACAAAGCAGGCCAGCGCAGCTGACCGAAAGCGTGAAATCATGGATGCGTCTCCTTTGGTTGGGCCCATCAAATCAGGGCTGCCCTGCGGGCGAAGGCCCACTTGCTCGCTCATCGAACACAGGGCCAGCCCACTAAACCAACTATATCCGCAAGCCATCTCAACAAAAGACCGGGTAATCCACCAGTGCTGGCGCGGCAGGCCCAAGCGCTACCGGCGCCACACCTGCCCAGCCTGCACCAGAGGCTGCAGGCTGGGCAGGATTTGCAGCGAAGACAGCGGTGCGAGCAGGCGGGCCGGCCACTCCTGCAAGGCCTGATTGAAGGCGCTCACGCTGCTTTGGTGGTGCTCGATCAGCAGAGCCAGCCGCTCGTAAATCTGATCGAGAGACTGCGCGAGCTGGGCAAGGGCGGCGGGGTCGGCCTGCTCGCTGTGCTGCGCGCAAACCCAGAGCTCGGACAGGTCTCCATCGAGCTGGCCCTGGGCCTTGAGCAGGCGCTCCAGGGCGGCGGCCGCCGAGGGCCGCTGCGCCAGGGCGTCAATGGCCACCTGCATGGCCGCCAGCGATGCGGTCAGCGCCGCTGCGGGCTCGAAGGAGCGGCTCATCTGCAGCAGCTGCTTGAGCACCTGCTGGCGCAGACGCAGCTGGGCATCGATCGGTTCATGGCAGGCGGCCACCACATGGTTGAGCCGAACCAGCCTGTTGTGCGCGCCCACCGCCCAAAACAGCAGCAGCGCGAGCAAAGCGACGCAAGCGGTCGTGCTCATCAGGCGCGGTCGGTCCGAGCGCAGCTGTAGGGCGCGCACCGGCTTGGAGCAAGGTTGGAGATCGTGCCAAAACAGCGCATGATCTGTTCACTGTAGCCCATTGCCAGCGGCGCACCCACAAAAAAAGCCCCGCTCGAAGTCGAGCGAGGCTTTTTGCGAAGCAGGGCCCGAAGGGCCCGCCGTCGGTCAGGCCGCTGCGCTGTCGCTGGTCTGGCCGCCTTCGGTGGCCTCCAGCAACTGCGCGGCTTCTTCTTCGGCGATCTGCCGGCGCTCGGCTTCGTCCATGGCGTCCTTGGCCTTGCGCGCCTCGTGGTAAGCCAGGCCGGTGCCGGCTGGGATGAGGCGTCCGACGATGACGTTTTCTTTCAGACCACGCAGCTCGTCGCGCTTGCCCATAATCGCCGCCTCGGTCAGCACCCGGGTCGTTTCCTGGAAGGAAGCGGCCGAAATGAAGGAGTCGGTCGACAGCGAAGCCTTGGTGATGCCCAGCAGCAAGTTCGTATAGGTGGCGGCGATCTTGCCGTCCTTGCGCAGCGCATCGTTGGTGTCGAGGATGGCCGAACGCTCCACCTGCTCGCCGGCGATGTAGCTCGAATCGCCTGGGTTCTCGACCACCACGCGACGCAGCATCTGGCGCACGATCACCTCGATGTGCTTGTCGTTGATCTTCACGCCCTGCAGACGGTAGACGTCCTGAACCTCGTCAACGATGTAGCGCGCGAGCTCTTCCATGCCCAGCAGACGCAGAATGTCTTGCGGATCGGCCGGACCGTCAACGATGCTCTCGCCCTTGTTGACCACCTGGCCCTCATGCACCAAGATGTTTT
>CANHBU010000046.1 GCA_947458345.1 Comamonadaceae bacterium | reverse complement strand
GTGAAAATCAGCACGCGGGTGCTCGCGCATACGGTGCAAGGCGGTGTGCAGTTGCTGCCGCAGGTGCGCAACATCGTGGCGGTGGCCTCCGGCAAGGGCGGTGTGGGCAAGAGCACCACGGCGGCCAACCTGGCGCTGGCCCTGGTGGCCGAGGGCGCCCGGGTCGGTTTGCTCGATGCCGACATCTACGGTCCGAGCCTGCCCATGATGATGGGCCTCAGTGGCCGGCCTGAAACCGAAGACGGCAAGACCATGGAGCCGCTGCTCAACCACGGAGTGCAGGTGATGTCGATCGGGTTTTTGGTCAACCCCGACGACGCCATGATCTGGCGCGGCCCGATGGCCACACAGGCGCTCGAGCAGCTGCTGCGCCAGACCCGCTGGCAAGACCTCGACTACCTGATCGTCGACATGCCGCCGGGCACAGGCGATATTGCCCTGACGCTGAGCCAGCGTGTGCCCCTGACCGGCGCGGTCATCGTCACCACACCGCAGGACATCGCGCTGCTCGACGCCCGCAAGGGCATCAAGATGTTTCAGAAAGTGGGTGTGCCCATTTTGGGCGTGGTGGAAAACATGGCAGTGCATGTGTGCACACAGTGCGGCCATGCCGAGCCGATTTTTGGGGAAGGCGGCGGGCGCAAGCTGGCCGAGCAGTACCAGGCCCATTATTTGGGGGCTTTGCCGCTGGACATGCAGATCCGGCTACAGGCCGACGGCGGCCGTCCATCGGTGGTGGCCGACCCGCAAGGCGAGGTGGCGCGGCTTTACAAGGCGGTGGCCCAGCAGGTGGCCCTGCGCGTGGCCGCCAAGGCCAAGGACTTCTCCGCCAAGTTCCCCAAGATCACCGTCTCCAAGGACACCTGAGCCGGCAGGGTCCGCAAACTCGGTTCACAGGCCAGCCATGCCCTTTACCCTGGACTCTATTGCCAATCTGGATGCTGTGATGCAGCGGCGTGCGCTGGCGGCCAAGACGGCCAGCGCGCGGTACACCTGTCAGCGCGCGATGCCCTATGGCCCGGACCCCGATCACACCCTGGACTTTTATCCGGCCGCAGGTGGGGCCAGCAGTGCGCCGCTGCTGATGTTCATTCATGGCGGCTTTTGGCGCAGCCTGCGGGCGGCTGACTTTTCTTTCTTGGCAGCCGGTTTTGTCGACCAGGGGATTTCGGTGGCGGTCATCGACTATCCCCTGATACCCCGGGTGCGGATGGAGCAAGTGGTCCAAGCCTGCCGCCTGGCGGTGCAGTATCTCCATACGCGCGCCGCAGATCTGGGCCTGGATGCCGATCGGCTGGTGGTGGCCGGTAACTCCGCAGGCGGCCATCTGGTGGCCGAGTTGATGGACACCGGCTGGATGGCGTCCTTGGAACTGCCAGAGCGCTGCTTGCGCGCAGGCGTGGCCGTCAGTGGCCTGTATGACCTGGAGCCGGTGGCCCGCTCATTTCAGAACGACAGCCTGCAACTGAGCCCGCAGGAGATCGCGCGCTACAGCCCCTTGATGCGGCCTTTGGCACTGCGCGCGCCCCTGGTGGTGGCGGTAGGGGCCCTGGAGACGGACGAGTTTTTGCGCCAGAGCGCTCAATTTGCGGCGCATGCCGGGCGTTGCGGAGCCGTTGTGCAGCATCTGCAAGTGCCTCAAACCCATCACATCTCGGTGGTGCTCGATGCGCTGGCCAGACCGGGCCATGCCCTGAACCGGGCCGCATGCGATTTGTTCGCCTGATGTAAAGCGCTTGACACGGCGGCCCTAGGACAAATACGCATGAATTGGGAGCACCCACTGGGTATGCTCTAGCGCTTGCATGCTGATTCACGGTCCGGGTGTTTGCCCGGCCTCTGTTTTGTTGACTTCAACCCCCGTCTCACCCGCGATTTTGCAGTTGCAGGGCCTGCGCAAGGCCTACGGTCAGCTGCGAGCGGTCGATGGCGTCGACCTGTCGGTGGCCGCTGGCAGCCTGACGGGCTTGATCGGGCCCAATGGTGCAGGCAAGACCACCACCTTCGATCTCATTGCGGGGGCGCAGCGCTGCGACAGCGGGCGTATCTTGTTTCAGGGGCACCCGATCGAGAACCTGGCGCCCAATGCGATTTTTCGCCGGGGCCTGGCGCGCACGTTTCAGGTCCCGCGACCCTTTGCGCAGATGACGGTGCTGGAAAACGTCCTCATTGCCCCGCTCGAGCAGCTCGGCGAGCGGCTTTATGCCAATTGGTGGTGGGCTGGCCGAGTGCGCGCCCAGGAGCGTGCGCTGCAAGAGCGCGCCCGCGAAGTCTTGGAGCTGTGTGCCCTGTCCGACAAGGCGAGCTTGCTGGCCGGTCAGCTCTCGGGCGGGCAGCAAAAGCTGCTCGAGCTGGCGCGGGTGCTCATGATTGATCCGCAGATGATCTTGCTCGACGAGCCCGCTGCTGGCGTCAACCCCAGCTTGCTCGAGACCCTGATGGAGCGGGTGCTGCTGCTGCACCGCAGAGGCATCACCTTTTTGCTGATCGAGCACAACATGGACCTGGTCATGCGGGTCTGCCAACACGTCATCGTGATGGCCCAGGGGCAGGTGCTGGCTCAGGGCACGCCCCAGCAGGTGCAAGACAACCCGCAGGTGCTCGATGCTTACCTCGGTCAGGTGCCTCAGCCATGAGCTCGCTTGCATCGTCCACCCCAGGCCCGCAAGACGTGCCCGTGTTGCATGTCCATGACCTGGTGGCCGGCTATGTGAAGGGCATGCCCATCGTCAAGGGGGCGAACTTGCAGGTCGCCGCCGGCGAGCTGGTGGCCATCATCGGCCCCAACGGTGCGGGCAAAAGCACGCTCATGAAGGCCATCGCCGGTTTGGTCACGGCCCAGTCCGGGCAGATTGCCTTGCGCTCGGCGTCGCTGCTGGGTCTGAGCCCCGACCAGATCATGCGGGCCGGTCTGGGTTTTGTGCCGCAAACGGGCAATGTTTTTGCCACGCTGACCATCCACGAGAATTTGCGCGTCGGTGGCTATTTGCTCGGTTCAGAGCTGGCGCAGCGGCTGGAGCGAGCCTATGCCATGTTCCCCGCATTGGCGGCCAAACGGCGCGACAAGGCCCGAACCTTGTCGGGCGGTCAGCGGCAAATGCTGGCCATTGCCCGGGCCCTCATGACCGACCCCAGCGTGCTGATGCTCGATGAGCCCTCAGCCGGCTTGGCCCCGATGATGGTGCAAGAGGTGTTCGAGAGCCTGCATCGCCTCAGCCGCCAGGGGGTCAGTGTGTTGATGGTGGAGCAAAACGCCAAGGGCGCCTTGCAGCACAGCGATCGCGCTTATATCTTGGTCGAGGGGGGCAACCACCTAGAGGGCCCGGCGCAGGCCTTGCTCCATGACCCTGCTGTGGGCGCTGCATTTTTGGGCCAGGGCCGTCGTCGGGAGGCCGCATGATCCTTCAGGCATTGGTCGATGGGGTGTTTACTGGGGCCATTATTTCCCTGGGGGCCATCGGCCTGTCGCTGACCTTGCAAATCATGCGATTTGCCAATTTCGCGCATGCCGAATTCATGACGCTCGGCGGCTATCTTGCGCTGGCCATCGTGTGGCTGATCGGGCCGGGCTCGCCGACCCTGGGTTTGACCTTCGGTTGGCAATTGCTGGTGGCCGCCTTGTTGGCCTCGGCTCTGGCGGGCTTGATGGCCTGGGGCTTGGACCTTCTGGTGTTTCGACCGCTGCGCCGCCAGGGGGCTGCCTCTTTGGTGCTGGTCTTTGCCGCTTTTGGTGCGGCGCTGGTGCTGCGGCATGTGCTGGTCCTGATCTGGGGGCATGAGTCCTACTTCTACACCCGCGAATTGCAAATGGGTGTGATGATCGTGCCCGGTATCCGGGTGATGCCCGACCAGGTCTTCATCTTGGCGCTGGCCGTGCTGCTCATGGTGGTGCTGCACCTGTTCTTGACGTTTCACCGCACCGGCATCGCCATGCGGGCGATGGCCGAAAGCCCGGCGCTGTCACAGGTTTGCGGCATCCGGGTCGACAGTGTGATGCGCACCACCTGGATCATCTCGGGCTTCATGGCGGCAATGGCCGGCGTGTTTTCTGCGCTAACGCCCCAGCTGCATCCGGAGTTGGGCTCCAATATGTTGTTGTCGGTGTTTGCCGCCGCAATCTTTGGTGGCGTGGGCAGCCTGCCGGGTGCTGTTCTCGGAGGCCTTTTGGTGGGTATTTCGGAAAACCTTTTCCTTTTGGTGGCCGATCCCGGCTACAAGCCTGCCATGCCCTTTTTGTTGCTGCTGGCCGTGCTGTGCTTGCGTCCCCAGGGTCTGCTCGGGGAGCGTTCATCATGAGTGCGATGACGGGCGTGTTGTCCTATTTGGTGTTCTTTTTGTGTGTGGTCCTGGTGCTGTGCATCCTGACCATGGGCCTGAACCTGCAATGGGGTTTCACCGGCCTGTTCAATGCCGGGGTGGCCGGGTTTTATGCGATTGGCGGATACACCCACGCCATCTTGACGGCGGCGCCCAACCCCCAATTGATGGGCAACTATGGTCTGCCTTGGATCGTCGGGATACTGGGCGCCGTGCTGCTCACTGCACTGGCCGCTGCCGTGATCGGGTTGATTACTATCCGGCTGCGCGGCGACTATCTGGCCATCGCCACGTTTGGCATTGGCATCATGATCCAACTCGTTGCGCTCAATCTCGAGCGCTGGAGCGGCGGCTCCCAAGGCATCACCCGGATCGCCAAGCCCATGAGCGCGGTGTTTGACACCCCCATGGCCTACAACCTGTTTTACCTGGTCTTCCTGCTCGCTGTGGTGGCTTTGGTGTATTGGGCGCTCGAGCGGGTTTTGTCCTCGCCCTGGGGTCGGGTGTTGCGGGCCATCCGCGAAGACGAGGTGGCGGCGGCCTCCTTGGGCAAAAGCGCGGTGTGGTTCCGGCTGCAGTCGTTTGTTTTGGGCTCGAGCCTCATGGGCTTGGCTGGCGCCCTGTACGTCAGCTTCATCGGCTTTGTCAGCCCTTTTGACTTCTTGCCCATCCTGACATTTCAGGTCTGGGCCATGCTGATCGTCGGTGGCAGCGGCAACAACCGTGGCGCCATGCTCGGCGCTCTGGTGGTCTGGGGGGTCTGGGCCAGCAGCGGCGTTTTTGTCTCTAAATGGATTCCACCGGCGTATGCGGCGCAAGGCGCGGCCATTCAGGTGATCTTGATCGGTCTGGTTTTGGTGCTGATGCTGCTGTTCAAACCGCGGGGCCTGATTGGGGAGCGCGCGGTTGTCTCAAGACATTTGGTTTGGTAAGCTGATTTCTCAATTCAACAAGGAAAGGACTGTCCATGACTGCCAAAGACATTCGAATCGGTTTGGCCGCGCTGCTGCTATCGGCGGCCTCGCTTCCGGCCGCCTGGGCCCAGGCCACGGCCTGCCCCGTCAAGGTTGGCGGCATTTTGCCCCTGACCGGCTCAATGGCCCCGATCACCAAGAAGATCGCGCAGGCTGCCGAGCTGGCTTTCGCGCATGTCAATCAGGGCGGTGGGGTCAAGGGCTGCCCGGTGCAGTTCATCTTGCGCGACGATCAGGGCCAACCCAGCGTCGGCGTCGATGCCGCCAAGTATCTGGTTGAGGTGGAGCGCGTGCAGGCCTTCACCGGCACCATCTCTTCGGGCGTGACGGGTCCCATTATTTCGGCCGTGACCGCGCCATCGAAAGTGGTGCAGATCTCTTGCTGCTCCTCGGCCAGCAACTTCACCGATGGCCGCAGCGGCGGGTATTTCTTTCGAACCTTGCCCACGAGCAAGACCCAGGCCTATGCCACCGCCTCCGAGGTCAACCGTCGTGGCATGAAGCGCTTGGCCATCATTTACGTGAACACCGACTTCGGCACCGACATGCTGCGCTTTTACCGGGTGGCCCATAACAAGCTCGGTGGCGATATCGTGGCCGAAGTGGCCTACAACGACAACCAGCCGAGCTACCGAGCCGAAGTCAGCCGGGCCTTGGCTTCCAAACCCGAGTCCTTGCTGCTGATTGGTTTTCCCAAGGATGCGGTGACCATCGTTCGCGAGTGGTTGTCTCAGGGCGGCAGCAGAAAGGTGGCACTGAACAATTCCATGCGCACCATGGACTTCGTCAACGGCGTGGGCGCTCAGTTTGTCGAAGACTTCTTTGGCATGGACAACGCTCAGGAACCCGGCCCAAGCGTGGATGCTTTCAACGACGCCTTCCAGAAAAAATGGAACGCAGACTCCAAGGGACCTGGCGTGCACACGCAGTATGACGCGGTGATGGTCATGGCTTTGGCGATGAACATTGCCAAAGACCTTACCGGCCCCTCGATTCGTGACGCCGTGCGCCGGGTGCACACCCCTGGCGGTACACCCGTTGGGACCGGGCCGGCCGAGTTCAAGAAAGCCCTCGAACTGATCCGCGCGGGCCGCCCGATCAAGTACTCTGGCGCCACCGGCCCGATCGAGTTTGATGCCAATGGCGACGTCAGCGGCCCTGCGTTGGTCTGGAAGATCAACGGCGGCCAAATCGTGACCGACCGCACGATCAACCTGACCGATATGCAGGCGCTGACCCGTCGGGTTGAGAACTGATCGCAGCGGGGCCGACCGCGCCGGACCTCTGCTGATTGCACACCGTGACTGCACAAAGCCCAGTTCATGTGGCCAGCATGGTTTGCGCGGTCGAGCCGGCCCGGGCGCTTCGCTTCATGGCCAATGGCCTGGCGCTCGGACGCTGGGCTCTTGGGTCGATGAACACGGTGCGTATCGCACCGGGGCTTTACCGGGGGCACTCCCTGTTCGACGGCTCAAGCGTGCTGGTGCGGCCCGTCCTGGATCAGCCGCGGGCACAGGTGGACTATTGGGTTGGCCACGATCGTGAGCATCTGAGCCCGCGCATCATGGCCAAGGTGTTGCCCCGGCCTGGAGGCTGCGTGGTTTGCCTGCTGGCCTGGCGCAGTCCGGACATGTCCGACGCCCGCTGGGCCCGGCTGATTGCCTGCCATGAGGCGGAGATCCACCTCATTCAATCGATCCTCGAAAAACCGCGCCCCGGCGCCCGTAAAAAATGATCACTCTGCCCGACTGTCAGGCCCTTGATGCGCGAGACCCTCTGCGCCAGCTCAGGCTCAAGTTTGCCCAGCCCACCGAGGACACGATTTACCTCGATGGCAACTCGGTCGGTGCCATGCCCGCCGATGCGCCGCAGCGGGTGCAGGATCTGATGACGCGCGGCTGGCGTGATGCCCGCCGGCGCGGCTGGAGTCATTTCGACTGGATGGAAAAGCCCTGGCTGCTCGGCGAGGCGGTCGCGCATTTGCTCGGTGCGGGGCCGCACGACGTGATCTTTTGCGACAACACCTCGGTCAATTTGTTCAAGCTGCTCGCCTATGCTTGCAAGCTGCAGCCGCAGCGACCGGTCATCGTGACGCAGCGTCACAACTTTCCCACCGATGTCTATGTGGCGCAAGGCCTGGCCCATCTTCTCGATGGCCGTGTGAGTGTGCGCTTCATTGACCACCCCGATGAACTGCCGGCTGCCCTGGGCCCCGATGTGGGCGTGGTGTACCTCAGTCATGTGGACTATCGATCGAGCTACCGCTGGCCCATGCGGCAGGCCAATGAGGCGATCCACCGCTGCGGCGCGCTGGCGTTTTGGGATCTTTCGCATGTGGCCGGCGCCATCGCGGTGAGCCTGGAGGACGATGGCGCCGATTTCGCAGTGGGCTGCGGTTACAAATACCTGTGCGGTGGGCCGGGAGCGCCGGCGTGGCTGTATGTTCATCCGCAGCACCAGGAAAAGGAGTGGCCGGCCATTGCGGGCTGGATGGGTCACCAGGACGTGTTTGCTTTCGCGCCGGACTATGAGCCCTTGTCGGGGGTGCGCCGTCACTTGACGGGCTCGCCGTCTATCTTGGCCAATCAGGCCATGTCGGCGGCAGCAGACATCTGGAAGACCGTGCAGCCGGCCGATCTGAACTGGAAGCACCAGTCCCTGTCCGAGTTGTTGGTGCACCTGCTGCAGCAGCGCTGCGCGGATCTGGGCGTGGTGGTCACCTCGCCGATGGATTACAGCCAGCGCGGTGGGCATTTGACGTTCAGCCATCCCGGCGCCGGCAGCGTGACCGAGGCCTTGCTCGCCCACGGCGTGGTGTCCTCGTTTCGCAAGCCCGATTCGATCCGGTTCGGTCTTTCGCCCATGGCCCTGAGCCACGTCGACTTGTGGAATGCGGTGGATCGGCTCGTCCATGTGCTGCAAAGCGGTGTCTGGCAAGACAGCCGCTTTGCCAAGGTCTCGGTTTGAGCCGGTGCGGCCGCCAGGCCGCGGCGGGCTCAGCGCCGACGCGCAGTGACCTCGATTTCGACCAGGCACTCGGCCAAGGCCAGGGGTGTGCACAAGGTGGTGTTGCTCGGGCGCGCCGCACCGAAGCGATCGCGGATCACCTGGCTGACCGCCTCCACATCGTCGCGGCGGGCCAGATGCACCACCACCCGAACCACATCGAGCAAGCTCATTTGTGCTTGTTGCAGCGCCGCCTCGATGGTGTCGATGGCGCGCTGCGCCTGCTCAGTGGCGCTGGCGGGCCACAGGCCCGTGGCAAAGTCGACGCCTACCGTACCTGAGACAAAGGCCCAGTCGTGCTCGATGACGGCGCGTGAATAGCCGGCCATCTCCTCATAGGGTGAGCCGCTGCTGATCAAGCGCCTGGGTGCAGGTTCGACCTCGGCCTCGGCTTCGATTTCCACTTCGTAGTCGCCGACCAGACTGGCCACGGCCAGCAAGGTGTTGGCCGGCCGGACGTCGGCAAAGACCCGGCCGTGGACCTCGGTCGGGCCTTGCCAGGCTGCAATGTCCTTCAGATAGACGCGGGTGCGCACGACATCCTTGAGGCTCGCGTCCAGCGCCTGCAGACTCGCTGCGATCTTGTCGAGGATGTAGACCGTCTGTGCCTGCGCGTTGCCGGGGGCCACAACCGTGCCATTGCCATGGGTGGCCGTGGTGCCGCTGATGAGCACGCGCGAGCCTTGCCGCACGGCCCGTGAGTAGCCCCCAATACCTTCCCAGCGGCTGCCCGTAGACACCTGCGTGCGCCCGGGCCTGAGGCTGTGCGCTGAGTACGGCCGCTTGAGCTGGCCGAGGTGGTGACTGAGGTCGCCCGAGGCCGTCAGGAAAGGCGGCTTTCGGTATTCGTCCCCACAGTCGCCGGGCGGATCCCGCGTCTGCTCAAAAGCCGCCTGCAGCTGCGCATGGTCTTGCGCATCGAGCGCAAAGCTGAACACGCTCGAGTTGCTGCTGC
>CANHBU010000045.1 GCA_947458345.1 Comamonadaceae bacterium | reverse complement strand
CCCTCGGTCAGGCCCATGACCTCGATATAGAAGCGACGGGTCGCATCAAGGTCGGTCGTTCGGATCGAGAAGTGGTTCAGTTGAGTGATCGGCATGGCGGCAGATCATCGCCGTGCGGCGCCGCACTGTCAATCGTAACGATCGGTAAAGGCAAAGGGTCAACTGGCGGCGGCCGGCGACTTGTCCTGCTCGATCGGCTGTTGCGAGATGTCCATGCCCTGGCTGCAGCGCTTGAGGTAGTCCAGGAAAGCACGCACTTTCAGCGGAACAGGGCGACCGCCCCGGTAGAGCGCATGGATTGGCTCGACCTTTTTTGACTGGTAGGGCTCGAGCAGTCTGATCAAGCGCCCTTCGGCAAGATCGGGGCCAGCGAAAAGTTCAGTGACTCGGCCGATGCCGTGGCCGGCCAGCAGCGCCTCGTAGTGGCCGTCGCCGCTGGTGAAGACCAGGTTCCCCTTTACGCGAACGGTATCCCGACCCTCGGGTCCGTCAAAGCCCCACTCGTTGTGCTCGGCCCCCAAGCCGCTGAGCAGCAGGCAGTCGTGACCGGACAGGTCTTGCGGGCGCGCGGGTTCACCGGCCCGGCGAATGTAGGAGGGTGTGGCGCAGATGACGCGTCGACTTTCCGCGATCCGGCTGGCGTTGAGCTTGTCGTCTGCCACATCACCGAGGCGGATGAAGACGTCGTAGCTGGTGTCGTCCTTGGGGAAGGGAACGTCCGACAGGTCGACGATGACCCGAAGCTCGGGGTAAGCCCTGGTAAAACCACCCAGGAGGGGGATCACCATCCGGATGCCGATCATGACCGCACTGTTGATGCGAAGCGTTCCGCGGGGCGAGCCGAAGTTCTCGAGTACAGCCTTTTCCGCGCGGCGGATGTCTTCGTCGATTTGCGCGCAGTGTTCGTAGAAGACCTGTCCGGCCTCAGTCAGCTTGATGCGTCGCGTCGTTCGGGTGAGCAGTCGCACGCCCAGACGCGTCTCGAGCATATCGATGCGACGGCAAATCGCTGAACGGGTCAGCCCAAGCCGATCGGCACTCGCACTGAAACCGCCGGCCAGAACCACAGCCACAAAGATCTTGATGTCGTCAGGACTGGTCATTCTATTGTTGAGTTTAGTGCAACAGAGTGGCTCGTTCAGCCCTCTTCCTAAAGCGCAGGCGCTGTGTATAAACTGGGTTGATGATCAAGCTTGTAACATTTCTGAAACGCAGAGCGCCGCTTGATCGCCCAGCTTTCGAGACGCGGTGGCTGACCGTCCATGCGCCCATGGCAGCGGTTTTCCCGGGGCTTCGCGGTTACATGCTCGGCTTTCCGGTCGATCCGCACGCGGCCGAGCCCAGCGCGGACGGTGTCGCGCAACTTTGGTTTGATACGCAAGAGGCCGCCCAAGCCTCGTACGCCACCGACATCGGCCGCTCGGGGTCGAAGGACGCCAGTGGGAACCTGACCCGCCGCGAACACCTGTTCGTCTCTGAACAATGGATCCGGCCAGCCGGCTCTTTGACTGGGCTGCCGTTCAAGCTGCTGGTGGCGGGCAAGCGGCGCCCGGGGGTGGCGCGCGACGCCTTTGCCGCTGACTGGGAGCAGTCGGCGCGGGAGTTGGCCGCCGTGTTTTCCGACCATGGCGTGCGCGCGTGTGTCGACCGCCGAGGCAAGATGCTGAGTTCGGCCTCCGAGGGACCACTGACCTTGCGCGATGCCGAGCCGCCCCACGACGGCCTGATTGAGATCTGGTGCCGCACTTTCGATGACCTTCAATCCCTCCAGGGCCAACAAGCTGTGGTCGAGCGGGTGATTGAGCCGCACGTCGCAACCAAGGAAATCCTCGGGTTGCAAGAGCATGTGGTGGTGATGCCACCTGGACCAGCCTATGGCATGGAAGGTTGAATGAGTTTCGAACGCAAAACTGCCCTGGTACTGGGTGCCACCGGTGTATCCGGTCGTGCGCTCATTTCCCATCTCGAGGCACTTCCCGACTGGGATTTGCTGGCGGCCTCCCGTCGCGCCCCGGAGTTCGAGACGCGCGCGCGCTTTCTCCCCGTCGATCTCTTGGATGCCGACTCCTGCCGAAGCGCCTTTGCGAATCTGCCGCAGGTGACGCATCTTTTCTACACGGCCTATGCTGACCGTCCGACGATAGCCCAGACGCGCGAGCCCAATGCCGTGATGTTCCGCAATGCGCTGCCAGCCATCGATGCGGGCGCGCCGAACCTGCGGCACGTCTGCTTGCTGCAAGGCACCAAGTATTACGGGCAATACCTCGGCAAGTTCAGGACCCCGGCCAAGGAGCGTGATCCGCGGCACCCGAACCCCCACTTCTACTATGACCACGAGGACACGATGTTTGCCCTGCAGCAAGGGCGATCATGGACCTGGTCTTGTGCGCGCCCGCATGTCATCTGCGGTTTTGCGCTGGGCAACGCGCTCAATCTCATTGCGGTCTTGTGCGTCTACGCGACCATGATGAAGGAGATGGGAAGACCCTTGACGTTTCCTGGCAAGCCGGGCGCCTTCACGTCGATCTATCAGGCCACAGACGCCGGGCTGCTGGCACGGGCCATGACGTGGATGGCCACCGATCCGCGTTGCGCCAACCAAGCCTTCAACGTGACCAACGGCGACTTCTTCCGTTACGAAAACATCTGGCCTGCTTTCGCCCGGTATTTCGACATGGAGCCCGGGGGCGTCGAGCGTGTCGATCTGCGTGAGGTGATGGCAGGCAAGGAGTCGGTCTGGGACGGGCTCGTGGCCAAGCACGGGCTCGTCAAGAACCCGTTTTCGAAGGTGGCCGACTGGAATTTCGCTAACTACGCGTTTTCTAACGATTGGGACGTGATGTCGGACACCACCAAGTGCCGCCAATACGGGTTCCTGGAGTTCCTGGACAGCGAGGAGATGTTCATCCGGCTGTTCGATGAATTCAGGGCCGCCAAGGTGATTCCCTGAACCTAAGTAGACCGTCACACCACGAGGAGGAAAACCATGCATCGTAGAACATTTATCGGGGCCGTTGCGGCCGGGTCTTTGGCATCTGGCGCACGGGCGCAATCCACATCGCTGCGCTTGGCCAGTTTCGCCAACGACGCCAGTTCCTGGGGCCGTGCGCAGGAGGTGTTTAAGGCAGAAGTCGAAAAACGCTCGTCAGGCCGACTGGTCATCAACATCTTCAACAACAGCACGCTGGGGTCGAACCGCGAGGCACTCGAGCTTGCCCGTCGAGGCGGGGTGGACTTCGTTCTGACTGGAGTTTCTCACGCGACCCGGACCGTGCCGCAGCTGAACGCGCTGGTCTTTCCGTATCTTTTCAAAAATCGGGACAGCATGTTTGCCTCTCTCGACGGCGAGCCAGGGCGACGGCTCAATGCACTGATGGTCGAGCAGGGACTGTCGAGCGTCGGTTGGTGGGACAACGGCTTTCGACACGTCTCGAACAACCGCAAACCGATCGTGGAGCCGGGCGACATCCAGGGCCTGAAGCTGCGCACACTGCCCACGCCGATCCACGTCTCCTTCTTCCGCAAGATCGGCGCCGTACCGACGGCCATGGACTTTTCGGAGCTGCTGCCTGCCTTGAGGCAGGGGGTGATTGATGGCCAAGAAAATCCTCCGGCGGTGATGCGTCCGTTCAAGATCTTTGAGGTGCAGAAGTTCTATACCTTGACCGCGCACGTCAACGAACCCATGATGCTCGTGCTCAGTGAGCAATCGCGCAAGCGCCTCAGCGCAGATCAGCAAGCGATCATCACGGCAGCGGCCGCCGAGGCAACGCGCTTTCAGCGTCAATTGAACGCGCAGGAAGAATTGCAGCACATGGAGGCGCTGCGTCGCGACATGCAGGTCAACGAGCCGCCGGCCGCCACGATTGCCGCTTTCCGCTAGGCAGCCCAGGCGGTCTATGGAGAGGCGATCGGCACACTCGGCCCCGGTGGTGCGGAAATCGTTCGGGCTCTTGTCGCGGCGAACTCTTAAAAACAGCCCCCGCGGCCTGGCGTACGCGTCGGGCCGCCTTTAATCGAGGTCCCGCATGTTTTCTGGTAAGAGTGTCTTGATCACCGGGGCCGGTCGAGGCGTAGGCCGGGACCTCGCGGCAGCCTTCGCTGCACGGGGTGCCGGCGTTTGCCTGGCGGACCTGGACGGCGAGGCGGTGCAATCTGCGGCCAGTGACTGTACGGGTCCAGGCAGTGCTATCGCGGTTCAGGTCGATGTGCGCGATGAAGCAGCGGTGCGAGCGATGATCGCCACAGCGATCCGACAGTTCGGACGCGTGGACATTCTGGTCAATGCAGCGGGGGGTTACGGCGAGCGCTTCCGACCCACCCATGAGACCCCCGAGGACGAGTGGGACATGGTCATTGACTCCAACCTGAAGGGGTCGTTTCTTTGCGCCAAGCATGTCGTCCCGGTCATGGTCGCTCAAGGCGGTGGGCGGATCATCAACTTCTCATCGAATGCCGGGCGCTCGGTCAGCCCGCTCCTGGGTTGCTCATACACCGTGGCCAAAACCGGGGTGATCGGCTTGACCCGCCATCTGGCCAAGGAGTACGCCCGCAACGGGATCTTGGTCAATACGATCGCGCCCGGGCCGGTCAAGGGAGATCGAGTTGCCGAGTTGGTCGACAAGGAGGGCATGAAAGCCCTGGCCGAGCAGTTCCCGCTCGGCAGGCTGGCCGAGACAGGCGATATCGTGGATGTCGTGCTGTTCATGGCGTCGGACCAGTCGCGCTTCATGACGGGCGCAATTTTGGATGTCAATGGTGGCTATGTCCTCGCATGAAGTGCGCGTGAAGGCGCTGCTCAAGCTCATCGAGCGAGGCATCACGGTGCTCTTGGGCCTCGTCGTGGCGATGGTTCTCGTCGACGTCTTGCTGCGCAATTTCCTGGGCGGTTCGCTGTTTTTTACAGACGAGTTCGCGCGCTACTCGATGATCTGGGTGGCGATGATGGGCGCGGCCCTGCTGGTGGCTGAAGACGGCCATATTCGCGTGAGTGTTCTGCCGGCCAGTGCGCCGGCGAAACTGCGTTTTGTGATGGGGATGGTCTCGCAGATCCTGGTCCTCTTTTTTCTGGGCGTGCTGTTTTATGCCAGCCTGATTGTCTTGCCCGACGTTTCTCGGGACCGCACCGTGACACTGGGCATATCGATGGCGGTCGTGTATGCGGCGCTTCCAGTGAGCGCCGCGCTGATGTTCATTCTGACCCTGCTCAACATGGCCTTGGCGATCCGGACCAGGAATTCATCGTCAGGAGTTTCCCAGTGATTTGGCTCTTCATCACTTTCTTTGCCGCACTGGCTGCTGGGGTACCGGTTGCCTTCGCATTGGGGCTGGCGGCCGTCCTCTACATTGTGTTGACCGGGCAGGTGGGCTTGGACGTCCTGCCAACGGTGATGTTTGGCGGGATGGACTCCTTCCCGCTCTTGGCCATCCCTTTCTTCGTCCTTGCCGGAGACTTGGCAAGTCGTTCGGGGGTCATGGACCGCCTCGTGCGATTCGCCGAAACGCTGTTCGGCCCGTTGCGCGGTGGACTCGCGCACGTCAATGTCGGCTCGAGCATGCTGTTCGGCGGTGTCACCGGCGTGGCGGTGGCCGATACAGCCGCAGTGGGCAGCACCTTGATTCCGAGCATGGTTCGGCAGGGCTACTCTGCGGCCTTCTCGGCCGCGGTGACGGCGGCTTCGTCCGTGATGGGCGCGATCATCCCGCCTAGCGTGGCGATGCTGATCGTCGTCTATATTGCCGGCGGCGGAATGTCGGTGACCAAGTTGTTCCTGGCCGGAGCGACGCCGGGTGTGCTGATTGGACTTGGGATGATGGCGTACATCGCTGCCGTCGCCCGTTATCGAGGCTTTCCTGGCGGCACGCGCGGCTGGTCTCTGGCGGACCTGGGCAGGGAAATGGTGCGGGCCGGCCCGGGGCTGATGCTGCCGGTGATCATCCTCGGCGGCATCCTCACGGGGTATTTCACTCCGACCGAGGCGGGGGCAGTCGCAGTTGGCTATGCCTTGCTACTCGGTGTTTTTTACCGCACGCTCACTTTGCAGGCGATCGCAGAGGGCTTGCTGGCCGCTGCCAAGACGAGCGCTGTCGTCTTCATCTTGTTTGCGACCGCCAAGCTGATCGCGTGGCTGCTTGTGCTCAACATGGTTCCCCAGCAGCTCGGTGAATTCCTCAAGACCTTTGTCACTTCGCGGGAGATGTTCCTTCTCCTTGTCGTCTTCCTGTTCTTCATCCTCGGCTTCGTGATGGAGGGCGTGGCGGCGATGATCATGCTCGTGCCGATCCTTTTCCCCATTGCCGGCGCCTACGGCGTCGAACCGCACCACCTGGCGCTGATCATCGTCATGACGGTTCAGATTGCACTGGTCACGCCTCCCGTCGCGGTGGGACTGTTCATCGTCAAATCGATCTCCGGGGCGTCGATCCGGGACATATCGATCGAGGTCATTCCCTTCATTGGGGTCATCCTGGCGGTCATCTTGGCTGTGCTCTTTTTCCCGTCCGTGGCGATGTGGCTGCCTGACATGGTGGCCAAATAGGGCGGTCGCTTGGCGCCGAGCGAAAATCGTGCTGGGCCTTGCGCAGCACCGGCACAGCCCACTGTGGACTTGGCCGCGAGCCACGGGCTCCAAGCCGATCTCGGCCCCCAGCCGGTGCATAGTTTCTCGCTCGAAAAGCCGCTGCGCGATGCGCGCAAGGAATTTGAGAGAGCCTACTTCGAGTTCCACCTGGCCCGTGAAGGCGGCTGCACGACCCGCGTGGCCGACAAGACCGGCCTGGAGCGCACCCACCTTTATCGCAAGCTCAAACAACTCGGCGTCGACCTCGGCCGCGGCAAACGCGGCTATTGAAGCGGTGCTCCAAGCCCGGAGCCGCCCCAAGGCCCCCTGCTATCCTTGCGCCCCTTGGCCCGGTAGCTCAGTCGGTAGAGCAGAGGACTGAAAATCCTTGTGTCGGTGGTTCGATTCCGCCCCAGGCCACCAATTCAACACCGCAGCGTCGCAAGGCCCTGCGGTGTTTTTTTATGTGGAGTCTTGCACAGTGCTTGGCCCACCGCACAGGCCATCCGAGCCTAGCCAGCCCAACCAGCACCCTTCTTGCCTTGCGTCGCGGCGACTGGGTGCTGTACAGGCCCAGCCGCCTCGACCCAGGGCCGCGTCAAGACTGCTGGCGGCTCGCCGTGCGGCTGGGCAAGGAAAAGCGGTAGCTCAGGCCCAGTCCTAGCGAGGTGGACTCGAAGTTGTTCTTGTGGTGGGACCGCAGGTACGGGTTGATTGACGCCGTCTTGCCGATTTGGCCGTAGATCGCCAGCCGGTCGTTCAGTGCGTAACTCATGCCGATCGAGGCGTTGAGCAAGGGCCCCGGATCCTCCTGCTTGTTTACGCCCAGATCATTGAGCCCGATCATCAGCTGCGCGAAGGTCTGCAGCTTCTTGCCGCTCGAGCTGTGCCAGCCCAGGCCAGCAAACATTTCGGCGTAGCCGGCATAGCCATTGAAGTCACTGGTCGCCCCGCCTATCTGCACAGGGATGTAAAGGCTCTTGTTGATCACGCTGTCGACCTGCAGCACCGACATCGCGAGCTTGTGGCGGTTCTGGCCGTTGTGGTTCAAGCCGCGCAGCTCGTTGTTGTAGAGGTGTATTCGCAGGCCGTGTAGCCGCAGATCGGCGTCGGCGCCGCCCGGACTGACCGCGCCGCCTGAGAGCCGGGAGTTGAGCGCCAGGCCGACGACGACGTTGCGCGAACTGCCTTTGGGCGCTGCCAGATAGCCTGCCGAGAGCGACACGCCCGTGTCTTTGTCCCAGAGGTACTCTGCCTTGAGCTTGGGGTAGACCAGCAGGCCCGCGCCGGTGTCGATGGTGTCGGTGACCCAGCCGCCCGAGCCCAGTCCCACTTGCGCGTAAAGATTCCAGCTGGGAGAAAGGGCGATTTTGCGGCCCACGCCGCCATGAATCTGGTTGTACCAATCCAGGCCGGTCACGCCCAGATCGAAGCCGAAATACAGGTAGTGGTCTTGCGAGAAAAACTGCGAAAACTGGGGCGAGACCAGTCCGATGGCGCCGCGGTACGAGCCCTTGGCCTTGATCTGCGTCATCTGGCCCAACTCGAGCGAGACGATGCTGTCATGGTCCCTGAAGCTCATGTGGCCTGGCACCACGCGCTTGCCCGCATCGGCCAGGGAGCCGGCCTGAAAGGACAGCGGCTTTTGAATTTGAAAGCCCAGCCCCGCGCTCTTGATGGGCGAGTCGGCAATGTCGGTGCTGACGTAGTTCACGCTGTATTGCACGCCCTTGAACTCATACCCCAGACCCACCTGCTTTTTGAGGTAACGGCCCGAGCCCGACAGCGTCTTAATCTGGCGCACGGTGGCGCCGCCGCCGCCCCCACCGTAGGACAGGCCGGCATGGACGAACCAGTTGTCGCTCAGCTTTTTCTGCGCGGCCAGCGTGGTGTCGACGGTAAAAAAGCCGCCATAAGCGCCCTCGACCAGAGGGCCGTTGATGCCAAAGCCAAGGTAGAGCCAGTCATTGAGCGCGTGCAGGTAGTGCACCCCAAGCAAATCGAATGAGCCGCCGCCTTTGAGCGTCAGTTTCCGGTAATCCAGCGTGAGCATGCCCTGGGCGGGCGTCAGGGCGCTGGGGTCAACGGTCTCGGCCTCCTGCGAGCCGGCCGCCAGAGCGGGCAGACTCGCAAGCATGAGGCAAAGGGCAAGCAGGCGGTGTCGGGCAGGCGGCACGGGCTCTCCGGTGGCACAAGGCATTGGGCTTGGCCGCAAGGATGTTCTTGAGGCCAGCCGGTTCAATGTACCACCGCCCCGCCTGGCCATGCGGCGTCGACGCGAAGGCCTTGGGGTGGCCCAAAGAAAGTAATCGCCTGCGTGCGTCAGAGCGAGGTCCCGCAGTTTGTGCACGCCGTTACACACTCGTTGCGCGGGGCTGCACTTGCGGCAGGCTGCTGCGGGCCCTGACCCGGTTGTAGTCCTGGCGCCAAGCGACGGCAGCACGCCTGGCTTCGTCCAGCGATTCGAACCAATGCTCATTGAGGTGCTTGTCACGGAACTTGCCGTTGAAGCTTCCGATATCGCCGTTTTGCATGGGGCGCCCGGGTGGGGTCAGGACGTGGCCAATGCCGTGGGACTGTGCCCATGCCATGAATGCCCGGCTGGTGAACTCGGGGCCACTGTCAGTTCCTTCAGTCGCCGGCCGTTGGGCCGCCTGTCTGAGACGAAATCCATGCTCCCTGTGCCCCTCACCAGAGGCAGGCACAGAGGCGTTTT
>CANHBU010000044.1 GCA_947458345.1 Comamonadaceae bacterium | reverse complement strand
CGTGCGCGACGAGCAAGGCCGCGAGATCGCCCGCGGGCTGGCCAATTACGCCAGCGCAGAAGCACGGCTGATCTGCCGCAAGGCGTCCAGCGAGTTCGAACGGCTGCTGGGCTACACCGGCGAGCCAGAGATGGTGCACCGCACCAACCTCGTGCTCTCGCGCTGAGCGCGGCCGACCCGTGGCCCTACACCCGGGCCTGAGGCCTCGGCGCTGCGCCGCACAATGCGCCTTCGAGGGGATCCGTCGCCTTAGCGCACCAATGTCGCACCGTACTGCCCGAGGGCGCGCACGATGTCATCGACCCGCAAGGGCGCCGCGGCGTTGTCGCAAGCGCCCTGGCGGGCCAGTTGCAGCGCATGACGCGAGGGCCGGCTGGCCATGTCCTGCCACTGCGGATCGTTGACCGCAACCCAGCGCCCCTGGCTATGGCGGGCATAGGTTTTGACCTGACTGACCTGGCAGCGGATGCCCTCGAAAAACACATTGCGCACACCGTCCGGGGTGCTGGCCACGAGCACGTAGCGCACCACCCGGTCGTCGGGCGAAATGCTCAGCGTCTGCGGATCGATCGCGTAAACGAGGCTGGAGTTCGGATTGACCTCAAAGCGCAGCAAGCGCTCGAGGCTAAAGGCCGGCGGCTCGGGCACTTGGGCCTCCTGCCATGACCCGCCACCGAAGATTTGCGCCTGCGCCTGCGTCCACACCAGCAAGCTGGCCAAAACCAGAAGCGGCCTCATGGCTTGGCCGCCGATCTGCCGAGCAGCTCGTTTTGCGGATCGGGGTCAAAGCTGGCACCCGGGGGCAGCTCGCCCGCCTCGGCCAGCGGCTCGTGCACAGACAGCCCTGCGGCCGCACCGTCTCGGCGTGTGGCGCTGCGCATGTAACGGTTGCGCGAGTCTGAGCGGCCATCGATACGCGGCACGTAGCGCGCCAATTCATTGAGCGCCATCTCGTAGACCCCGCGCTTGAATTCGACCACCACGTCCAGCGGCACCCAGTAGTCGTTCCAGCGCCAGGCGTCAAACTCTGGGTGGTCGGTGGCGCGCAGGTTCAGGTCCCAGTCGTGGCCGGTAAGCTGGAGCAAAAACCAGATCTGCTTTTGACCCTTGTAATGGCCCCGCGCATCGCGGCGGATATAGCGATCAGGCACCTCGTAGCGCAACCAGTCACGGGTCCGGGCGAGCACCTGCACATGGTGCGGGTGCAAGCCCACCTCTTCGTGCAGTTCCCGGAACATGGCCTGCTCGGGATTTTCACCCCGGTCGATGCCGCCCTGCGGGAACTGCCAAGAGTGGGTGCGGATGCGCTTGCCCCAAAAGACCTGACTTTTCTGGTTGAGCAAGATGATGCCGACGTTGGGCCTAAAGCCGTCTCGGTCGAGCATAATCGAACCTCAAAATTCAACAGTTCAGTCCATTATGCACAGCCATGGCCGGCAAGCCAAGCCAGCCCATCGGCTTTTTGCTCCCCACCACCCTCAGTTGCCCGCATGAAAGCGTCACAGTTCCACATTGCCACGCTCAAAGAAGCGCCCGCCGATGCCGAAGTCGTCAGTCACCAGCTGATGATGCGCGCCGGCCTGATCAAGAAACTCGGCGCCGGCATCTACAACTACATGCCCATGGGCCTGCGCGTGATCCGCAAGGTCGAGGCCATCGTGCGCGAAGAGATGAACCGCGCCGGTGCCATCGAGCTGACCATGCCGGTGATCCAGCCGGCCGAGCTGTGGCACGAAACCGGCCGCTTCGACAAGATGGGTCCGGAGCTGCTGCGCATCCGCGACCGCCACGAGCGCGACTACGTGGTGCAGCCCACCAGCGAAGAGGTGGTGACCGATATCGCGCGGCAGGAAGTGCGCAGCTACAAGCAGCTGCCCAAGAACTTCTACCAGATCCAGACCAAGTTCCGCGACGAGCGCAGACCGAGGTTTGGCCTGATGCGCGGGCGCGAGTTCACCATGAAGGACGCCTACAGCTTTGACCGCGACGGCGCCTCGGCCCAGCGCAGCTACCAGGCCATGGCGCAGGCTTACCGCGCCATCTTCGACCGCTTTGGCCTGCGCTACCGGGCTGTGGCGGCCGACTCTGGCGCCATAGGCGGCGACCTGTCCGAAGAGTTTCAGGTGATCGCAGCCACCGGCGAAGACGCGATCGTCTACTGCCCCGGCAGCGACTACGCGGCCAATATGGAAAAAGCCGAAGCCCTGGCACCGGCTGGGCCGCGGCCGGCGGCCCATGAGCTGCTGCACAAAACCCCCACCCCGGGCAAGAGCACCTGCGCCGACGTGGCCGAGCTGCTCGGCCTGCCGCTCGAGCGCACGGTCAAGTCGCTGGTGCTGGCCACCGACGAGCTCGGCGAGCAAGGCCAGGTCGTCAAGACCCAAGTCTGGCTGCTGCTGCTGCGCGGCGACCACGACATGAACGAGGTCAAGGTGGGCAAGGTGGCGGGGCTGGCGAGCTTTCGCTTTGCCACGGTGGCAGAAATCGAGGCCCACTTCGGCTGCAAGCCCGGCTACCTGGGCCCGATCGGCTTGAAGCAGCCTGTCAAGATCGTCGCGGACCGCGAAGTGGCCGTGATGGCCGACTGGATCTGCGGCGCCAACGAGGTCGACTTTCACTTGACCGGCGTCAACTGGGGCCGCGACCTGCCCGAGCCTGAACAAGTGGCCGATCTGCGCAATGTCCTGGCCGGCGACCCCTCCCCCGACGGCAAGGGCATGCTGGCGATCGAGCGGGGCATCGAGGTCGGGCATGTGTTCTACCTGGGCACCAAGTACTCCAAGGCCATGAACGCCACCTTCTTGGATGAAGACGGCAAGCCCAAGTTCATGGAAATGGGCTGCTATGGCATCGGCATCACACGCCTGCCAGCAGCGGCCATTGAACAAAACCATGACGAGCGCGGCATCATCTGGCCCGACGCGATTGCACCGTTTACCGTGGTTATCTGCCCCATCGGCGCGCATCGCAGCCAGGCGGTGCGTGAACAAGCGCAGACGCTGCACGATGCCTTGCAAGCCCAAGGCGTCGACGTGATGCTCGACGACCGCGACGAGCGCCCCGGCGCGATGTTTGCTGACTGGGAGCTCATCGGCGTGCCGCACCGGGTGGTGATTTCCGAGCGCGGCCTCAAGGAAGGCCAGCTCGAATACCAGCACCGCCGCGACGCGCAAGCGAGCAAGGTCGCGGTCGAGCAAACGCTAGAGTTTTTGCGAGCGCGGCTGCAAAGCTAAAGCCGCAACGCCGCAAGGCTTCCCCATGGACCTGTGCCTTCTTGCACAGGCACGCCCTTCAGGAAGCCCGGTGGGTTGCGCCCTCAAAGCCTCGCTCCTGCGCAAACCAGGACAAGACAGGGATGGTGCCGGGCAATACGGGCTGCACCTGGACCGGCAGGCTTTGCCAGGCGTATTGCTGGCCCTCTTTCATGACCAGGTCGCCCTGCCAGTCGTAGACCTTGCAAAAATTCAGGCGCACCAGGGCGTGGGGATAGTCGACAAGCTCGGTTCGCCAGGGCTGCGCCGCCCCAATGGTGACGCCGATTTCTTCTTGCAACTCGCGCCGCAGCGCCTGCTCGAGCGTCTCCCCCGCTTCGATCTTGCCGCCCGGAAACTCCCAGTAGCCCTCGTAGACTTTGCCGGCGGGACGGGAGGTGAGCAGAAATTGGCCGTCGGCTTGCAGCAGCACGCCCACCGCAACCTCAACCACACGCCGGTCGCCGCCCTCGCGCGGACGCTGGCCATCGGCCACCAAGGGCCTCATGCGCGCCCGTGTTGTCCGGCGTAGTCGCGCGCGAACTGGTAGGCCACGCGGCCGCTGCGTGAGCCGCCGCGCTCAAGCGACCACAGCAGGGCGGCCGGCTTGGCGGCCTCGATCTCGGCCGCGCCCACGCCGTAGGAGCGCAGCCACTGCGCGACGATGGCCAGGTACTCGTCTTGGCTGAAGGGGTAGAAACTGACCCACAGGCCAAAGCGCTCGGACAGCGAAATCTTTTCTTCCACCACCTCGCCCGGATGCACCTCACCGTCGGGCGTGTGCTTGTAAGACAGGTTCTCGCTCATGTACTCGGGCAGCAGATGGCGGCGGTTGCTGGTCGCATAAATGAGCATATTGGGCGTGGCCGCCGCCACCGAGCCGTCCAGAATCGACTTGAGCGCCTTGTAGCCCGACTCGCCGTCTTCAAAGCTCAGGTCATCGCAGAAGATCAGGAACTTCTCGGGCCGCCCGCTGATCACTTCGACGATATCGGGCAAATCGGTGACGTCGTCCTTGTCGATTTCAATGAGCCGCAGACCCCTGGGGGCGTAGGTGTTCAGGCAGGCCTTGATCAAGGACGACTTGCCGGTGCCACGCGCGCCGGTGAGCAGCACATTGTTGGCCGGCAGCCCCTGCACAAACTGCTCGGTGTTGCGCTGGATCTTGGCCTTTTGCTCGTCGATCTCCTTGAGATCGTCGAGCGTGAGAGTCGACAGGTGTGACACCGGCGCAAGCACGCCATGGCCCGAGGCCCTGCGGCGGTAACGCCAGGCCACGGCAGCGCTCCAATCGGGCGCCCGCAAAGGCTGGGGCAATACGGCTTCGATGCGCTGCACCAGGGCTTGCACCTGGTCGATCAGCCCTTGCATATCACTCATCGTTGGCTTTCTTCAAGACCGTCGCACCGCCGCTTAGCTGCCGTAGTCCGCATTGATCTTGACGTAGTCGTAAGAAAAATCACAGGTCCAGACGGTGTCGCTGGCTGAACCCCGACCGAGCACCACGCGCACGGTGATCTCGCTTTGTTTCATCACGCGCTGGCCATCGGCCTCTTGGTACTGCGGATGACGGCCCCCGCTGCTGGCCACCTGCACATCGTCGAGGTACAGATCGATGCAGCGCTGATCGAGGTCGGCAATGCCGGCGTAGCCCACTGCAGCCAAAATGCGCCCGAGATTGGGGTCACTGGCAAAAAAGGCGGTCTTGACCAGAGGCGAATGGGCGATGGCATACGCGGCTTGGCGGCACTCCTGCGCATCGCGCCCGCCCTCGACGCGCACGGTGATGAATTTCGTCGCCCCCTCGCCGTCGCGCACGATGGCTTGGGCCAGCCAGCGCGCCACCTCCATCAGGGCCGCGCGCAAAGCCTGCGCGTCTGCCGATTCCCAGGAGCGGATCGGCGCATGGCCGGCCTGGTGCGTGGCCACCACCACGAAAGAGTCGTTGGTAGAGGTGTCCCCATCGACCGTGATGCGGTTGAAGGACGCTTCGGCCAGGTCATGGGCCAAGCCTGCCATGAGGTCGGGCGCAATACAGGCATCGGTGGCCATAAAGCCCAGCATCGTGGCCATGTTGGGCCGGATCATGCCCGCGCCCTTGCTGATGCCGGTGATGGTGACCGTGCGGCCGTCAATCTGCACGCGGCGCGAGCAGGCTTTGGGCACGGTATCGGTGGTCATGATGGCCTGGGCCGCCTGGGCCCACTGGTCGGCCGCTGCCGCCTCGATCGCAGCGGGCAAACCGGCGATCACCCGCTGGCTGGGCAGCGTCTCCATGATCACGCCCGTAGAAAAGGGCAGAACCTGCTCGGGTTCAAGGCCAAGCTGCGCGGCCAGCGCCTGGCAGCAGGCACGGGCGCGCACCAGTCCGTCTTCGCCGGTGCCTGCATTGGCATTGCCGGTGTTGATCAACATGGCCCGGATGTCCGCACCACTGGCCAGGTGCTGCCGACAGACCTGAACCGGCGCGGCGCAAAAACGGTTTTGCGTAAACACCGCGCCGACCGCACTGCCCTGGTCGAGCAGCATGACCGCCAGGTCCTTGCGCGCGGCCTTGCGCACACCGGCTTCGGTGATACCCCAGCGCACGCCGGGCACGGCAAACAATTCATTGGCCGGCGTGGCCACCAGGTTCACGGTCATGCAATGACTCCAGCTTGAAAACAGCGCAGCAGGTCAGGCCCGCCCATCAGCTCAGACGGCCGTGGCACTGCTTGTACTTCTTGCCTGAGCCGCAAGGGCAGGGGTCGTTGCGCCCGACCCGCGGCACCGACTGGCTCTCCAGGAAAGCCTGCAGCCGAGCCGCATCTTCGGCACTGACTTGCGGCTCGCCGCTCTCATCGGGGGCCGAATAGGTCACGTTGCTCACTTGCTCGCCGCGCTCCTCGATCTGGGCTGCGGCCTGGTCGAGCTGCTCGCGCGATTGCACCTGCACCGTCATCAGCACACGGGTGACCTCGTTCCTGACACTGTCGAGCAGCTGCGAGAACAGCTCGAAGGCCTCGCGCTTGTACTCTTGTTTGGGCTGCTTTTGGGCGTAGCCGCGCAGGTGTATGCCCTGGCGCAGATAGTCCAGCGCACTGAGGTGCTCGCGCCAGTGGGTGTCGATGGTCTGCAGCAGCACCATGCGCTGGAACTGCACGAAGTTTTCTTCGCCAATTTGCTCAACCTTGGCGGCAAAAGCGGCGTTGGCCGCTTGCACCACCTTGGCCACGATATCTTCGTCGCTCACCGAAGTCTCGTCGGCCAATTGCTGGCGCAGGGGCAAATCGATCTGCCAGGACTCAGCCAGCACCCGCTCCAGGCCTTCGAGGTCCCACTGCTCCTCCACGCTTTCGAGCGGCACATGCTGGCGCGCCAAGTCGGTAAAGCAGCCTTCACGCAGCGAAGCAATCTGCTCGGACAAGCCGGCCGCATCCATGATGTCGTTGCGCTGCTGGTAGATGACCTTGCGCTGGTCATTGGCCACATCGTCGTACTCGAGCAGCTGCTTGCGCATGTCGAAATTGCGGGCCTCCACCTTGCGCTGGGCCGACTCGATGCTGCGCGTAACGATGCCCGCCTCGATCGCCTCGCCCTCGGGCATCTTGAGCCGGTCCATGATGGCCTTGACCCGCTCGCCGGCAAAAATGCGCATGAGCGGATCGTCTAGGCTGAGATAAAACCGGGAAGAGCCGGGGTCGCCCTGACGACCCGAGCGGCCGCGCAGCTGGTTGTCAATGCGCCGCGACTCGTGGCGTTCGGTGGCGATGATGCGCAGGCCGCCCTGGGCCTTGACCCGCTCATGGGCGGCCAGCCAGCCTTCGCGCAGCTCGGTGATGCGCGCTTGGCGTGCGGCCTCGTCCGAGGCTTCATCGGCCTCGATCGCCTCGACCATTTTTTCGACATTGCCGCCCAGCACGATGTCGGTGCCGCGGCCGGCCATGTTGGTGGCAATCGTGATCATGCCCGAGCGCCCGGCCTGCGCAACGATTTCGGCCTCGCGCGCGTGCTGCTTGGCGTTGAGCACCTGGTGCGGCAACTTGGCCTCATCGAGCAGCCTGTCGATGATCTCCGAGTTCTCGATCGACGTCGTGCCCACCAGCACCGGCTGCCCGCGTTCGTGGCAGTCGCGGATGTCGGCGATGGCCGCCGCATATTTTTCCGCTGTGGTCTTGTAGACCCGGTCGAGCTGGTCGTCGCGCCGGCTCGGCTTGTTGGGCGGAATCACCACGGTTTCAAGGCCGTAGATTTCCTGGAACTCGTAGGCCTCGGTATCGGCCGTGCCGGTCATGCCGCAGAGCTTGCCATAGAGCCTGAAGTAGTTCTGAAAGGTGATGGAGGCCAGCGTCTGGTTTTCCGCCTGAATCTCCACGCCCTCCTTGGCTTCGACCGCCTGGTGCAGTCCCTCGCTCCAGCGCCGCCCCGACATCAAGCGGCCGGTGAACTCGTCGACGATGACGACCTCACCGCCTTGCACCACATAGTGCTGGTCACGGTGATACAGGTGCTGCGCGCGCAAGGCAGCATACAGATGATGCAGCAGCTGGATATTGGCGGGATCGTAGAGCGTGGCGCCCTGCGGAATCAGGCCCATGCCGGCCAGAATGCCTTCGGCGTTTTCATGCCCCTGCTCGGTCAGGAAGACCTGGTGCGATTTCTCGTCGACGGTGAAGTCGCCCGGCTTGATCACGCCCTCGCCGGTGCGCGGGTCGGCCTCGCCCTCCTGGCGGGTGAGCATGGGCACGACCTGGTGCAGCGCGCGGTACAGCTCGGTGTGGTCTTCGGCCTGACCCGAGATGATCAGGGGCGTGCGCGCCTCGTCGATCAAGATGGAGTCCACCTCGTCAACGATGGCGTAGTACAGGCCGCGCTGCACCCGGTCGCCCGGCTCGTAGACCATGTTGTCGCGCAGGTAGTCAAAGCCGAATTCGTTGTTCGTGCCGTAGGTGATGTCGCTGTTGTAGGCGGCCTGCTTTTCCTGCCGGCTCATTTGCGCCGAGTTCACCCCCACGCTCAGGCCGAGGAAGTTGTAGAGCTTGCCCATCCAGGTCGCGTCACGGCTGGCCAAGTAGTCGTTGACGGTCACCACGTGCACCCCTTTGCCCGCCAGGGCATTGAGGTAGACCGCCAGCGTGGCCGTCAGGGTCTTGCCCTCACCGGTGCGCATCTCCGAAATCTTGCCCTCGTGCAGCGACATGCCGCCGAGCAACTGCACATCAAAGTGACGCATCTTCATGACGCGCTTGCTGCCCTCGCGCACCACGGCAAAGGCCTCGGGCAAAAGCGCCTCGAGCGACTCGCCCTGGGTCACCCGCTGCCTGAACTCGTCGGTCTTGGCACGCAACTGCTCGTCGCTCAAAGACGCCAACTGCCCTTCCATGGCATTGATGCGCTCGGCGGTCTTGCGATAGGTTTTAAGCAGGCGGTCGTTGCGACTGCCAAAAATCTTGGTGAGGAAATTGATCGCCATATGCGAAGAGCCCGGCGGCCCAGCCCCCTGGCCGGCCCGTCAGACCCCAAACCCTTCGAAAGTGTTGGCCAAGCGCCTACCCACTGGCCTGCATTGCAGTGAGCCGGTAGATGCGCCAAACCTTCCATTTTACGCACCTGTGAGCCCCTGCTTGCGCGCGGGTCGCTTGGCAAAGGCGGGCCAAGGCGACCGCGCCATAATGAATGCCTCCATGAGCCAGTACCGACGCCTGCCCGCTGCCGTCCCGATCGCGCAAGCGATTGACGGTGCGCCCGCACTGGCGCGGCTGGCCGGTTTGGTAGACCAATCGCTGGCCATGCTGCGCTCTGTGCAGCCGTTGATCCCCCCGACGCTCAAGGTGCATGCGGGACCCCTGCAAGAGCAACAGTGGTGCCTGCTGGTCGACAACAGCGCGGCGGCCTCCAAGCTGCGTCAGTTGCTGCCGCTGCTACAGGGCAGGCTGCACCAGCAAGGCTGGCCGATCGAGCAGATAAGGGTCAAGATCATGGCCACCGGGCGGCGCTGAAGACCGCAGGTCAGGTCGGCCGCACACAAGCCCCAACCTGGCGCTCAAGGCCTGAGGGACAGGCAAAAAGGCTTGGCACCCCATGATGTGGAGGCCATCGCCAGGGGCTGATCGGCCAGTCCTT
>CANHBU010000043.1 GCA_947458345.1 Comamonadaceae bacterium | reverse complement strand
TGGCGCCCGCCTTTGCCCATGACGATGGCGACCTCGCCTTCGAAGTCGAAGCGATCGGATAGACGCGGCCTGACGATGGGCTGCCCGTGGCCGACCAGCGACTGTGGATGCTTGCTGAACATATTGGGATGGGCCAGGTCTTCCTTGCCCGCCTCGAGCTGATGGGCCTTGTAGGCCCAGCCCAGGGCAAACATGCGCATGTCCCGGCGCGGGTTGACCGGCCGATAGACCAGCTCGTCGAGCCGCGCATCGGCTGGGCCCTGGGCCTGCGCCCGTGCGAGGGCGTCGGTCTCGAACAGTCCGATCAGATCGGGGCAGCTCGCGCCCAGGCGCGCACCGAGATCGACGAAGCCGTCGTCAACGATCGCACCAAACGTCTTTTTTCCACGCAGCTCTACGCTGGCCAATTTCATGGTGAGGTCCTCCAGATCATGTGCAAGCATAAGATCTTTTTGGCTCGTCTGCCGGCGCTTGGCCCTGCTGCGCGCATCGTTTGCAGACCCGAGCGTCTGCAAACGGTGCGGGTAAATGCCAGTTGCCGCGATGGCGCAGCTTCCTAGACTGCATCCGTGAACCCACTCGTTAACAGGAGGAGATGATGAACACGAATATGACCAGACGGCAATGGGCCGTCGCCACTGGCGGCGCCCTGCTGGCCGGGGCGGCCGGGGCGCAAGACTTTCCCAACAAGCCCATTCGCATCGTGGTGCCCCAGGCTCCCGGCGGTGGCACCGACATCTTGGCGCGCAATCTGGCCGCGCGCATGACCGAGCTGCTCAAGCAGGGCGTGGTGGTGGAAAACCGCACCGGTGCGGGCTCGCTCGTGGGCACCGAATTTGTCGCGCGCGCGCCGGCCGACGGCTACACCTTGCTCATGGGCGGCATCTTCAATATGGTGATGAACAAGGCGCTGGTCAAGAACCTGTCGTATTCACCCGAGAACGATTTTGTCAGTCTGGGGTTTGTATCGGCCTATCCCTTTGTACTGCTGATGCGCCCAGACCTGCCGGTGAGCAACCTGGCCGAGTTGGCCGCCTATGCCAAGGCGCGGCCCGGCAAGCTGAGCTATGGCTCCGGCGGCATGGGCACTTTGCAGCATGTGTGGGGCGCGATCCTCACCAGCAGCCTGGGGCTGGACATGATCCATGTGCCGTTCAAGGGCGCGGCGCCGGCGCATCAGGAGATGATGGGCGGGCGGCTCGACATCATGTTTGACAACATTTCCGCCGCCAAGCCACATATTCAGGCCGGCCGACTCAAGGGTCTGGTGGTCTCTTCGGCTCAGCGCAGTGCGCAGCTGCCCAGCATCCCCACCGTCAATGAAACCGGGCTGACGCGCTTTGAAGGCGAAAGCTGGTTCGGTGTATTTGCTCCCGCAGCCACGCCTGCGCCCGTGGTGGCCCGGCTGCGCGAGACGCTGGCGGCCATCAACCGCGAAGCGGAGTTCTTGGCCCGCGTCGAGCGAGACGGCGGACGCATGCTCAATATTGCACCGGCCCAGCAACAGACTTTCTTGCGCGAGGAGATCGACCGCTGGGTGGGCTCGGTCAGCCGCTACAAGGTGTCGGCCGACTAAGGCAAGCCCGGTTGGCGTGCCACGCTATCGCGCCGAGGGCGGCGTTCCTACATTCAGGGGCCTGATCTGAGGGCTGTAGGAGCCGCGCCCTCGCGGTGATGGCGTTGATGATGGGGCCGGTGATCGGAGCAGCCGCGCTGTGCCTCAGGCTTGGCCCTTGGCCGAGCCCACCTGCTCGATTTGCCGGGCCATGTCCTGTTGCCACTGGCTCATGGGTTTGAGTCCCGGCTTGCCCTGAACATGGACGGCTGTGGCTGCATAAATCGCCTCATCGCTCAGGTCCAGATCCAGGGGCTCCAGGTAGGGCTGGTCGACATGCCAGGGCGTGTCCAGGTAGACCTCGATGCGGTTGTCTTCCGGATCCCAAAAATACAGCGACCATGAATTGCCATGGTCGACCGCCTGCATGCGCTCGACATCTTGGCGCTGCTGAACCAGTGACCGCATAGCCCGCAGGTCGCCCAGTGCATCGACCTGAAACGAGATCTGCTGCAGCCCGTAGCCCGGGCCGCGGCCGGGCGGACGGCCGCTTTCCATCACCAGTTGATGGTGCGAGTTCGCATCGCGGCTCAAAAACACCACATCGTGGCCGCGCACAAAGCCGGTGTCGGTGACCACGAACCCCAGCACGTCCTGGTAGAAGGCGGCCATGCGCGTGATGTCCCACACGTACATGCCCATGTGGCGCAGTCTCAATTCGGGTCGCATGGCCTGGGCCGCCGGGTTCAGGGGCGGGCGTGTCCGAGCGCCCGGTTGTAAAAGCTCAGATCCAGAAAACGCTCAGGCTCCGGCGCCTTGCCGCCCCACTGGCCCTCGATCTCGGCGCGCAGGGCCAGCACGTTGCGAAAGCCTTGCATGTCGAAGGCGCAGTTGGGCGCCAGCCCGCTGCCCTTGGTCATGAGTTCGGTGTAGGTCATCTCGGCGACCTGATCGCTGAGCTTGAGGTCGCGCTTGAGGACATTGAGCGCGAGCGTGCGCTCTGCGGGGTCTTGCGCCGCGCGGCAGCCCTCGATGTAGGCCGCCAGGTAACGCTCCAGGGCCGGCCCATTGGCCGCCGCCCAAGGCCGCATCACGAAGACGCCTTGCGCCTGGTAAGGGCCGAACAGGTCGATGGTGCGGCCCAGGCTCTTGGCGCCGCGCTCTTTGGCCAGAAAGTTCCACGGCGGGTTGAGCAAGGTGGCCGCGCCCTCGGGCGTGTCGAGCCCCTTGGTGCGCGCCTCCGAGCCGCCCAGGGGGAAAATCTTGTAGTCCTGGCCTTCCTTGAGGCCGGCGTCCTTGAAGATCTTGCGCCCGATCAGCGCATAGGCGGTATTGGGCGCATCGACCACATAGGTGCGCCCGCGCATGTCGGCGGCCTTGTTGATGTCCTGGCGCACCAGCACTTCGTTCATGCCGCCGTCGCCGCCGGCCACGATGACCGCATCGGCCTTGGCCACTTCGATCATGGCCACGGTGTTGTCGACTGCGGCGTGCGCAATTTCAAAACTGCCAGCGGCCAGACCGGCGCGTTGTTGGGTGGAGTTGGGCGTAAAGAACATCTGCAAGGTGATGCCGCGGCGCGCAAAGTAGCCCTTTTCCTGCGCCATGTAGATCGGCAAATTGCTGGCGCCCCGGAACACATTGACGCGCAGGGTCACCGGGTCGTTGGGCGGGGGTGTCTGCTGCGCCTGGGCGCTGGCAGCCAGCACCATGGCCGTGCAAACAGTCAGGATTTTTTTCAGGTTCAGGTTTTTTTTCATGGTTTTTCCTTCTGAGATCAGCGGTGGTAATGCAGACGCGTTCACCTGGCCTTGAAGTCAGCCTGAACGCTCTTGTGATGGATTTTCCAGCGCCCTTCGTGCAACACCAGGTCATCGGTGTAGCGGCCCACCAGGGCGGGGCCGCTCATGGGCGCGGGTCGTGCGTCGCCGCTCTGGCCGTCATGGCGGTAGACCGTCACGTAGGAATGGATGCGCACCCGGCCTTGGGGCAGCGCCTCGAAGCGCAAATTGCACAGCAGGTGGCGCACGAAAATGGTTCCGCCTTTGCGCGCCTCGCACCAGGCGCGCAACTGGCCCAGGCCCCTGAGCGTGCCGTCGGGGCGCTCCCAGACGCCATCAGGGGCGAACCAATCCTGCATTGCCTCGAACTCGTCGGCATCGAAGTGGGCCATGAAGGCCATCAGGCTGGCCTGGCAGGCGAGCTGGACATCGGGTGGTACGCTTGGGAGGGTGCTGGGGCTTGAAGACATGGCATGGCGTGCCCGGCATGGCTCTTGCCGGAACAGCCTCAAGCATGCGACGAAAAGATGCTCAGTGTGCTTAGGGATTGCCCTGTGGCACGAGCCGCTGATGGCCCGCATCATCGGCCCAAACTTCGCGCCCTGACCGTGCGGCTTGGCCCTGCTTTCACAATTGCCCCCTCATGACCCCACAGCCCACGTCCAGCGCCAGCGGCGCCCATCACTTTTTGCAGGGGCTCGCCGATCTGGGTATCGAGCATGTGTTCTCCAATTTGGGGACGGACCATGTCAGCCTGATCGAGGAACTCGCGCGCTGGGACGCGCAAGGCTTAGCCCATCCGCAGTTCATCTTGTGTCCGCATGAAAACGTGGCGGTGCACATGGCTGCCGGTTACGCTGCCCTGACCGGCCGTGGACAGGCGGTCATGGTGCATGTTGATGCCGGTACGGCCAACGCGGTCATGGGCATGCACAACATGCTGCGCGCGCGCCTGCCGGTGATGCTGCTGGCGGGCAAGGCGCCCTTTACGCTGCGCGGCGAGCTGCCCGGTTCGCGTGACAACTATGTGCATTTTGTGCAGGACCCGTTTGATATCGGCAGTCTGGTGCGCCCCTACGTCAAATGGGAATACAACCTGCCCACTGCCGTGGTGGCGCGTGAGGCCCTGCGCCGCGCCCATTCGGTGATGCACAGCGAGCCGCCCGGGCCGGTTTTCATGACCTTGCCGCGTGAGGTGCTGGCCGAGCAGGTCAGCGCGAGCGATCAGGCTTTTGGCGCGCAGCGTTATGGGCCTTCCTTGCTCGGCGGCATCGACCCCGAGCGGGCGCAGCGCATCGCCGATCGGCTGCTGGCAGCCAAGCGGCCGGTGGCGATCACGTCCTACCTTGGGCGCAAGGCCGAGGCCGTGGCCGCGCTGGAAGATCTGGCTCAGCTGTGTGGCATGCCGGTGGTCGACTACATGGCCAGCACCCTGAGCATCTCCAGGCAATCGGACTGCTTCGCCGGTTTTGATCCGGCGGCTGTGCTACCCGGCGCCGACGTCGGTTTGCTGCTCGATGTCGATGTGCCCTGGCTGCCCAAGTTCGTTCAGCCCGAACCGGGCACTTGGTGGGCCCACGTCGACGTCGACCCGATCAAGCAAGACTACCCGATGTGGGGTTTTGCCACCGACCTGCGGGTGCAGGCCGATGTCGGCACCGTGCTGCGTCAGGTGGCCGCGCTCGTTCGCGAGGGTGTCAATGCCGACTTTCATGAGCGCGCTGCTCAGCGGCGGCTGCAGCTGGCCGAAGCGGCCGAGCGTCGCCGCGGCGCCTGGGCGCAGGCCGCCTCCAAGCCGGGGCAGGTCGATGCGATTGCGCCGGCCTGGATCTGCGCAGCGCTGGGCCGGGCCCTGGCGGCGCAGGACATCGTGATCAACGAGGCGGTTCGCAATTCGCCCGCAGTGATGCAGCAGATCGCGCGCACCGAGCCGCTGAGTTTTTGGGGCGGGGCCGGTGGCGGCTTGGGTTACAGCGGCGGCATGGCTCTGGGGGCCAAGCTGGCGCGGCCAGGCGCTCGCGTGGTGCATATCGTCGGTGACGGCGGTTTTCACTTTTGTACGCCCAGCTCGGTCTATGCCACCGCCCAGCGCTATGGCCTGCCCATCTTCACCGTCGTGCTTGACAACGGCGGCTGGCAGGCCGTTAAAGAGGCGGTGCTGCGCGTCTACCCCGACGGCGCGGCAGCCCAGGCCAATGAATACCAATCGCGCCTGCAAGGCCCGGCCCGGCACTTTGAGCAGGTGGGTCAGGCCTTTGGTGCGTACGGCGAATGCCTGCGCGATCCCGAGCAGGCCGACGCCGCCATCGCCCGCTGCCTGCAAGCCCTCGATCAAGGCCGTTCGGCTGTGCTCAATGTACAGGTCGGCCTGCAGTAGTCTTTGTTTCAAGGAGTTCTCATGTTGCTTTCCAACGTGTTCAAGCGTGCAGCCCTTGCGCTGGCCACCGTCTGCCTGGCTCCCCTCGCGCAGGCGCAGGACTATCCCAACAAGCCCGTGACCCTCGTGGTCGGCTATGCGGCCGGCGGCGGCGTGGACTTCATGGCGCGGCTGCTGGCCGAAAAGCTTGCCGATCGGCTCAAGCAGCCGGTGGTGATCGAAAACCGTCCCAGTGTGGGCGCGGTCGTGGCCAGTACCTATGTCTCTAAGGCCAAGCCCGACGGCTACACCCTGATGATGGGCGCGCCCGGTCCCATCATCTTCAACCATGCCCTCAACGACAAGCTGCCCTACGGTCCGCGCGACTTTGCGCCGATTTCCATCATGAGCAATTCGCCCCTGGTCTTGCTCGTCAATGCCAACAACCCGGCGCGCAATGTGCAAGAGCTGGTAGCGCAATCGCGCGCCAACCCTGACAAGGCCAATTACGGCGCCAGCTCGGCATCTTTCCAGCTGACCACCGAGCTCTTTAACCGGCGCACCGGCGCCAAGTTCATGCACATTCCCTACAAGGGCGCCAACGAAGCGGTGCAGGCGGTGATGACCGGCGACGTGACCATGACTCTGGCCGATTCGGGCCCTGCGATCACGGGCTTACAAAGCGGTCGCGTCAAAGCCCTGGCCGTGACCTCGACCGAGCGCCTCAAGGACTTGCCCAATGTGCCCACCCTGGCCGAGCTGGGCATCGACCTCAAGGTCTCGCTGTGGATCGGTCTGCTGGCGCCGGCCGGCACACCGGCTGACATCGTCAAGCGCCTGCACGAGGAGATGGTGCGCATCGTCGACATGCCCGATGTGCGCGCGCGCATTGCCGCCAAGGCCAGCATCCCGATGACCAACACGCCCGAAGAATTTACCCGCCTGATCGCCAGCGAGATTGCACTGTGGCGGCAGGTGGCTCAGGAGAACAATATCAAGGGCAATTGAGGATCCACGATCAGGCCGGCTCGGCCTGGCTGGCTGTGCGCAAGCTTTCAATGCTGTCTTGCACTGCCTGCAGCGCCGCGGCCTGACCGCGACCGCCCAGTGCGATCGCCAGGTCGGGGTTTTGTGGCGCAAACAGCTCCGACCCCGTGGCTGCGAAAATTGCCAGGCAGGGCACACCAGCGGCGGCTGCCAAGTGGGTCAGCCCGGTGTCTACGCCCACGACCAGAGCGCTGCGACTAATCACCTGGGCCCACTGAGAAATGGTGCGTCTGGGTGGCACCAAGGCCGCAGCGCCCATGGCTTGCGCCAGCCGCACCGAACGCTCTTTTTCCGACTCACTGCCCCAGGGCAAGACTGGCGTCATGCCCTGTGCAATCAGCTGGCGGCCGATGGTGATCCAATGTTCCTCTGGCCACAGTTTGTCGCTGGCTGAAGTGCTGTGAATCAGCACCACCTCGCCTGAGGCCCGACCGGCCCAAGTGTGAGTCAGGCCATAGTCGAGCGGCCCAGGATTGGTGTGCCCCAGTGCGGCAGCGACCACCCCGCGCATTCGAGGTACCGGCAGCCAGGCCTCGGACGGGTTGCAGTACCTGTGATAAAGCCTGGGGGCGAGCCATTCGCTGCAGTAGGCCGCCGCCGGTCCGACGCGGTCTGGCGAGCGCGACAGCCAGGCCACGATCGCGCTTTTGTTCAATCCGTGCAGGTCAATGACGTGGTCATAGTGGGCGCTTCTAAGCATTCGTAATGTTTGCCGCAGCTCCTGCCAAGTTGATCTCTTTGCGAGGTTGCGTTTCCAACGCTTGAGCGGCAGTGAAATGACACGGTCAACGTGGCTGTGCATTTGGGCAAGCTCGACGAAGCGCTCATCGACGGCAAAATCAATTTGCGCCTCAGGCAAATGCCGCCGCAGGTCAGTCAGGGCCGGCAAGGAATGAACAATGTCGCCCAGAGCGGAAAGACGAATCACCAAGATATGCATGTATTCGATTCTCGCAGGCGAGCTGGTGGACCAGGTGTCCCTGGGCCCATTTGGCTTGAATCAACTCAGCGCATTTCAGGTGACCGGCGGCACCCGCCGATTGACCAGCAGCAGGCCGGCGGTGACGGTGGCCAGCCCCAGCACCAGGGGCAGGGTCAGGGGGTCATCGAGCAGCAACACCCCGGCCAGCAGGCCGAAAACCGGGGTGAGCAAGGTAAAGACCGACATCTTGCCCGCCGGGTAGCGGCGCAGCAGCCAGTACCACAGCAGCATGCTGGCAAAGGTGACCACCACGCATTGGTAAGCCACCAGGCCGATGAGCTCAGCTGACCACACTGGCGTGAGCGACTCGCCACTGAGCCAACTGCACAGGGCCAACAAGGGGAAGGAAAACAGCAGCTTGTAGAACAGACTTTTTTCTGGGCTCGCCTGGTTCAGGCGCGTGCCACGTACGGCCAGAACAGTCAGAGCCCAAAAAAATCCTGAAGCCGCCGCCATGAGGTCGCCCAGCCACTGGTCGGGCGGCGCCGGGCCGTCCAGGCTTTCAACGAATGCCAGTGCCATGCCGGCAAAGGCCACCAGCAGGCCACCGAACTGCATCAGCGACAGGCGCTCGGATTTTTCAATCAGCGGCATACCCAGAGCGACAACGAAGGGAGACAGATAAAGAAACACGCCAAATCGACTCGCGCTGGTGTAGTGCAAGCCCAGGTAGGTGAAGGCCACCGTGCCCGCATACATCGCGCCCACCAGCAGACCGCCCTTGAGGGTACCGTCGGCTCTGAAAAGGGCAATGCCCCGTAAGCCGCACCACAGCAGCACCAGTAGGCCGCTGACCAGCGAGCGCAGGGCCGACAGGGTCAAAGGCCCGATATGCTCCACGGACAGCTTGATCACGATCTGATTGAGCCCCCACAGCGCGCAGCAGACCAGCAGGCTAGCCACGGCCAAGGCGTCGAGGTGAAGTTTGCGAGTGGGCATCGGTGGATAGGTCGCACCGGGCGAGTACCGGATGATCGCACCGGCTGCTGCTCTGATTGGGGTCACAAGTCACTTTGGCGATAAGTGCAGGTACGGGGCAGCGCCGAACCCCGAAAGGCGGGTCATGCCCCCTGGCGGTGCCCAAGCACGCGCTCTGATGACTTGGGTTCTTGCTCCGGGCTGGCTCTTATGGGCTACAGTGAATGCTTCGCGTGACATGGGCCGGCTTCTCAGTGTCCGCACGCACCCAGGACGGAAAACCGATATGAACGCATCCCGATTGAACCCGCTATCTGCAGCCGTGGCCAGCTTGCTGGCGCTTTTTGTTTTGACGCAAGTGCCTGCGTGGGCCCAACAAGCAGCACCGAGCCAGGACGCCCTGAGTCGGGCTTTTGTCACCGTCAACGGTGAGCCGCAGTCCCTGGCGCGTGCCGAAGTGCTGCTGCGCGAGCAGCTCTCCCGCGGCGCGCCCAATTCGCCGCAAATACAGGCCGCTGTTCGCGAAGCCTTGGTCACCCAGGCGCTGATGGCGCAGGCGGCCATCAAGGAGGGCCTGGACAAGTTGCCGCTGGTGCAGGCGCAGATGGAGTTGGCGCGTCAGTCGGTGCTGACTCAGGCCTGGCAGCAGCAGACGGTGCAGTCCAAAGAGATCAGTGACGAGGACCTGCGCATCGAGTACGAGCGCCAGGTCAAGCTGCTGGGCCCCAAGCAATACCGCCTGCGCCATATCTTGGTCAACGAGGAAG
>CANHBU010000042.1 GCA_947458345.1 Comamonadaceae bacterium | reverse complement strand
GTATGGGCGAGCACATGGCCTTGGCGTCTCTGGTGGCCAGTGGCTATCCGGTGCGACTGTCTGGCGAAGACAGTGGCCGGGGCACCTTCACCCACCGGCATGCGGTCATCCATGATCAGAACCGCGAAAAGTGGGACACCGGCACCTATGTGCCGCTGCAAAACGTGGCCGAGAACCAGGCTCCCTTTGTGGTCATTGACTCCATCTTGTCGGAGGAGGCGGTGCTGGCCTATGAGTACGGCTATGCGTCCAACGATCCCAACACCCTGATCATTTGGGAGGCGCAGTTTGGCGACTTTGCCAATGGCGCGCAGGTGGTGAGCGACCAGTTCATCGCCTCGGGTGAAGTCAAGTGGGGTCGCGTCAACGGCATCACCCTCATGCTGCCGCACGGCTACGAGGGCCAGGGCCCGGAGCACAGTTCGGCCCGCGTCGAGCGCTTCATGCAGCTGGCGGCCGACACCAATATGCAGATCGTGCAGCCGACCACGGCCAGCCAGATCTTCCATGTGCTGCGCCGGCAAATGGTGCGCAACCTGCGCAAGCCCTTGGTGATCTTCACACCCAAATCGCTGCTGCGCAACAAGGACGCCACCAGCCCGATCTCCGAGTTCACCAAAGGCGGCTTTCAGACCGTCATCGGCGAGACCCGGGAGATCAAAGCCGAGAAGGTCAAACGCGTCATCGTCTGCTCGGGCAAGGTCTACTTCGACCTGATCAAAAAGCGCGAGGACAAGGGTGCCGACGATGTGGCCATCGTGCGCATCGAGCAGCTCTACCCCTTCCCGCACAAGGCTTTTGGCGCCGAGCTCAAAAAGTATCCCAATGCCACCGATCTGGTGTGGTGTCAGGACGAGCCGCAAAACCAGGGCGCTTGGTTCTTCATTCAGCACAACCTGCATGAAAACATGAGCGAGGGCCAGCGCTTGGGCTATGCCGGGCGGGCTGCCTCGGCCTCGCCGGCCGTGGGGTACTCGCACCTGCACCAGGACCAGCAAAAGGCGCTGATCGAGGCCGCCTTTGGCAAGCTCAAGGGTTTCGTGCTGTCCAAGTGACGCTGCACGGCCCCCCGAAAAACCGCGTTCAACAACCGACGAGATTTATTCATGGCAATCGTAGAAGTAAAGGTTCCGCAGCTGTCTGAATCCGTGGCCGAGGCCACGCTGCTGCAGTGGAAAAAGAAGGCCGGGCAGGCCGTGGCCGCCGACGAGATCCTGATCGACATCGAAACCGACAAGGTGGTGATGGAAGTGCCTGCGCCGGCCGCTGGCGTGCTGGTCGAGTTGCTGGCCGGCGACGGCGCAACGGTGGTGGCGCACCAGGCGATCGCCCGCATCGACACCGCAGCCGTTGCTGGCGCTGCCGCGCCAGCTCCGGCCGCCGCTGCACCAGCCCCGGCCGCTGCAGCAGCGCCTGCGTCCAATTCGATGGCCGGCGTGGCCATGCCAGCTGCCGCCAAGCTGATGGCCGACGGCCAACTGTCAGCCGGATCGGTGGCCGGTTCGGGCCGCGACGGCCGCGTCACCAAGGGCGACGTGCTCGCTGCGGTGGCGGCCCGGTCGGTCGCACCGGTGGCCTCACCGATTCCCACGGGCGCGCCGACTGCGGCCTTGCCCCAGGTTGCCGGCCCGAGCGTCGATCTGGGCCAGCGCCCCGAGCAGCGCGTGCCGATGACGCGTCTGCGCGCCCGCATCGCCGAGCGGCTGCTGCAGTCTCAGGCCACCAATGCCATCTTGACGACGTTCAACGAGGTCAACATGGCGCCAGTGATGGAGATGCGCAAGCGTTTCCAGGAGAAGTTCGAAAAGGAGCATGGCGTCAAGATTGGCTTCATGAGCTTTTTCGTCAAGGCCGCGGTACACGCGCTCAAGAAATACCCTGTCCTCAACGCCTCGGTCGACGGCAACGACATCGTCTACCACGGCTACTTTGACATCGGCATCGCGGTCGGATCGCCGCGCGGCCTGGTCGTGCCCATTTTGCGCAACGCCGATCAGATGAGCTTTGCTGACATCGAAAAGAAGATCGCCGAATACGGCGCGAAGGCGCGCGACGGCAAGCTCGGCATCGAAGAGATGACCGGCGGGACCTTCTCGATCTCCAATGGCGGCACCTTCGGCTCCATGCTCAGCACGCCGATCATCAATCCCCCGCAGTCGGCGATTTTGGGGGTGCACGCCACCAAGGACCGTGCAGTGGTGGAAAACGGGCAGATCGTGATCCGTCCGATGAACTATCTGGCCATGAGCTACGACCACCGCATCATCGACGGCCGCGAGGCGGTACTCGGTCTGGTGGCGATGAAAGAAGCGCTGGAAGACCCGGCGCGCTTGTTGTTTGACATCTGATGTTTCCCGCTGCAAAGCCTGACGGCACCGTCAGGCTTGTGGCCAACCCACCTTCAAATTCCCATGAGTAAATCATTTGACCTCGTCGTCATTGGCGCCGGCCCCGGCGGCTACATCGCCGCCATTCGCGCGGCCCAGCTGGGCATGAACGTGGCCTGCATCGACGAGTGGAAAAACGCCGCTGGCGGCCCGGCGCCGGGGGTACCTGCACCAACGTGGGCTGCATCCCTTCGAAGGCACTGCTGCAGTCGTCCGAGCATTTCGAGCACGCCAAGCACCACTTCGCCGACCATGGCATCACCGCCACGGACGTGCAGATTGACGTGGCACGGATGCTCGGTCGCAAGGACACGGTGGTCAAACAAAACAATGACGGCATCTTGTACTTGTTCAAAAAGAACAAGATCAGTTTCTTCCACGGCCGTGGCTCCTTCCTCAAATCGGTCGAAGGTGGCTATGAGATCCAGGTCGCCGGCAAGACCGAGGAGGTCTTGGTGGCGCGGCAGGTCGTCGTGGCCACGGGCTCCAATGCCCGAGCGCTGCCGGGCGTACCCTTTGACGAAGAGACGGTGTTGTCCAACGATGGCGCGCTGCGCATCGGCAGCACGCCCAAGAAGCTGGCCCTTATCGGTTCGGGCGTGATCGGTCTGGAGATGGGTTCGGTCTGGCGCCGCCTGGGCGCCGAGGTCACCATTCTTGAAGGCCTGCCGACCTTTTTGGGTGCAGTCGATGAGCAGATCGCCAAGGAAGCCAAGAAGGCCTTTGACAAGCAGGGCCTGAAGATCGAGCTGGGGGCCAAGGTCGGTGAGGTCAAGGCTGGCAAAAAGGGCGTGAGCATTGCTTACACCAATGCCAAGGGCGAGGCCCTCACCCTGGAGGCCGACAAGCTGATCGTCTCGATCGGCCGCGTGCCCAACACCAGCGGTCTCAACGCCCAGGCCGTGGGCCTGCAGCTCGATGAGCGCGGCGCCATTGTGGTGGACGCCGACTGCAAGACCAGTCTGCCCGGCGTTTGGGCGGTGGGCGATGTGGTGCGCGGCCCCATGCTCGCGCACAAGGCCGAAGAAGAGGGCGTGGCGGTGGCCGAGCGAATGGCCGGCCAGCACGGGCATGTGAACTTCAACACCATTCCTTGGGTGATCTACACCAGCCCCGAGATCGCCTGGGTTGGCCGCACCGAGCAGCAGCTCAAAGCCGATGGTGTGGCCTACAAGGCCGGCACCTTCCCCTTCCTGGCCAACGGACGTGCGCGCGCCCTGGGCGACACCACCGGCATGGTCAAGTTCCTGGCCGACGCCAAGACCGACGAAATCTTGGGCGTGCACATCGTGGGCCCCATGGCCAGTGAGCTGATTGCCGAAGCGGTGGTGGCGATGGAGTTTCGCGCCTCCAGCGAGGACATCGCCCGCATCTGCCATGCCCACCCGTCTTTGTCCGAGGCGACCAAAGAGGCGGCCCTGGCGGTCGACAAGCGCACACTGAACTTCTGAGCCCGCCGTGCGGGGCCGGATCGGGACGGCCGGGCGCTTCAAGCGGCCTGACTCGCACGAGCCTGTGTTGCCCAGCTACTGCCGGCTTTGGGGGTAAAGTGCGCAGCCGCGCAGCCGCGCAGCCGCGCATCTGGCTTCTGCCCTCTGCCTTCTTGTTTGTCCGATCTGTCCTATGTCTGTCCGCACCGCCTACGAAGCCGAACTGAGCACCCGGGGTTACCAGAGCGACCCGGCGCAGCTGCGTGCGGTTGCAGCGCTCGAGCGCTGCGCCGAGCAGTGGGCCCACTACAAGGCCAGACGTTCCAATGCCTTCAAAAAGCTGATCAGCCATCCACCGATTCCTTTGGGCGTTTACCTGTATGGCGGGGTCGGCCGCGGCAAGAGCTTTTTGATGGACTGCTTCTATCAGGTCGTGCCGATCCAGCGCAAGACGCGGCTGCATTTTCATGAGTTCATGCGCGAGGTGCACCGCGAGCTGCGCGAGTTGCAGGGCACCGTCAATCCGCTCGATGAACTGGGCAAACGGATGGCGCAGCGCTACAAGCTCATCTGCTTCGATGAGTTCCATGTGGCCGACATCACCGATGCGATGATCCTGCATCGCCTGCTGGCCGCTTTGTTTGACAACGGCGTGGGCTTTGTCACCACCTCCAATTTCGAGCCCGACGGCCTGTATCCGGGCGGCCTGCACCGCGAGCGGATCTTGCCGGCCATCGAGATGCTCAAGGCGCGTCTGGAGGTGGTCAACGTCGACAACGGTGTGGATTACCGTCGCCGCACGCTCGAGCAACTCAAGCTCTACCACTGCCCGCTCGGCCCGCAGGCCGATGCGGCGATGGCGCAGGCCTTCGATCAGCTGGCCGAGGCGCAGGACCAAGACCCCGTGCTGGTGATCGAGGCCCGCAAGATCCAGGCCCTGCGGCGTGCCGGCGGCGTGGTCTGGTTCGATTTTCAACAACTGTGCGGCGGGCCGCGTTCGCACAACGATTACCTGGAGATTGCCAACCAGTTCCACACGGTGCTGCTGTCCAATGTGCCGCACATGCCGGTGCACATGGCTTCGCAGGCGCGGCGCTTTACCTGGCTGGTCGATGTGCTCTACGATCGCCGGGTGAAGCTGATCATGTCCGCGGCCACCGAGCCGCAAGACCTCTACACCGAAGGGCCGCTGGCCCATGAGTTTCCGCGCACTGCGTCGCGGCTGCACGAAATGCAGTCGGCGCAGTTCATGGCGCTCGAGCGTCGGGTGGTCGACACGGGTCTGACATGAAGAGCCGGTGGCCCGCCGTCTGCCTTTGGCTGCTCTCGGGCTTGGCCTGGGGCCAGTCCGTACCGCAGGGTGGGGCCCCTGTGGCCCTTGTGGCGGCCGCCTCGAGTCCTGAGCAGCAGCGCAGCGAGCGCGAACGGCTGGCTCAGGCGCGCGCGGTGCAGCAGGCGCGCTGGGCCGAGCGTGAGCAGGGCTGCAGCCGCCTGTTTTGGGTCAACGATTGCCTGCGCCAGGCCAAGCTTGAATATCGGCAGGCGATGAGCGAAATCGAGAGGCAGCAGACCCGCCTGGAGCACGGTATCCGTCAGCAGCGGGCCAGCGAGCTTGCCCAGCGGATCAACAGTCGCACGCAGGAGCGCACCCCGGAGCGGACCCCGGAGCGCGGCGAGCCTCCTCAAGAGCGCGAGCAGCGCCAGGTCGGCGCGGCTGAGCACAGCGCAGCAGCCGAGCGGGCTCAGATCGTGCCGGCGCAGCCGATGCCCGCGCAGCAAACGGTGCAGCAGCAGGATCAACAACAGGAGCAACAACAGGAGCAGCGTAAAGACAGGCGCCAGATTCAGGCGGGCGAGCGCCTGCTCAAGCAGGAGCAGCGGCAGGAGCAGGCCAGCGCCCGGGCTCAGCGGCGCGAACAGTCGGCGCAGGCTGCGCAAGCGGCCCAGGCGGCTCGCCTAGAGCGATATACGAAGCGTGCAGCGGCCAGCGACGAGGCGCCGCCTTGAGCATGAATTTGCAGCAGCAAGTGCGGGCGGCCTTCGATCCGGCGTCCGCGCTGGCGCGCGCTGCCCAGCATTTCCGGCCGCGCCAGGGCCAGCTCGACATGGCCCTGGCGGTGGCCGGTGTCATCGAAGAGGGCGGGGCCCTGGTGGTCGAGGCCAGCACCGGTGTGGGCAAGACCTTTTCCTATTTGGTGCCCGCCCTGCTCAGCGGCGAGCGCGTGCTGCTGTCGACCGCCACGAAGACCTTGCAAGACCAGCTTTACGGCCGCGATCTGCCACTGCTGATCGATGCACTGGGCCTGCCGGCCAGCAGCGCTTTACTCAAGGGACGCGCCAGTTACCTGTGCCTGCATCGCTTGCAGCAGGCCCGCTATTTGGACGGCGGTCGCGCGGCGCACAAGCTGCTTGCGCGCATCGAAACCTGGGCCCAGGGCACTCAGACCGGTGATCTGGCCGAATTGCCCGGCCTCGATGAGCGATCGCCGGTGCTGCCGCTGGTCACCTCCACACGCGAAAATTGCCTGGGCTCGGCTTGCCCGAGCTTTAAGGCCTGTCATGTGGTCCACGCCCGCAAGCAGGCGATGGCCGCCGATGTGGTGGTGGTCAATCACCACCTGTTTTTTGCCGACATGGCGGTGCGCGAGTCGGGCATAGCCGAGCTGCTGCCCACGGTGCGCGTGGTGGTTTTCGATGAGGCCCACCAGCTCAATGAGACTGGCGTGCAGTTTTTGGGCAAGAACCTGGGAACGGCGCAGGTGCTCGATCTGGTGCGCGATCTGCTGGCTGCCGGGCTGCAGCTGGCCCGGGGGCTGGTGGATTGGCATGCGATTGCCGGTCGCCTCGAGCATGCCGCGCGCGAGCTCAGGCTGCTCATCGGCAAGGCGCCCAGCGGACGGCTGGTCTGGCAGGCTGCGGCTCCGCAGGGTCTGGACGAGCAGCAGTGGGCCGCCGCTTTGGCCGATTTACAGCAGGCTTGCCAGGCTGCGGCCGAGCAGCTCGATACGGTCAGCGAATTGGCGCCCGATTTCGTGCGGCTGCGTGAGCGCGCGCTGCTGTACGGCGCGCAGCTGGCGCATTTTGCGGGCGCGGGCGAGCCCGAACGGGTGCGCTGGGTCGAAGTCGGCCAGCAGGCCAGACTGGTCGAGTCGCCGCTCGATATCGCGCAGGAGGTGGGCAGCCGTCTGTTGGGCCAGCAGGGGCGCGCTTGGGTTTTCACCTCGGCCACTTTGGGCGACGACGATCAGCTGTCGTGGTTCACCCAGCCCTGCGGCTTGCAGCAGGCCCGGGTGCTGCGCATCGGCAGCCCCTTTGACTACGCCCGGCAAGCGGGCTTGTATGTTCCGGCCGATCTGCCCGAGCCTGCCGATGCCAGGCACGCCGACGAGGTGGCCGCACGGGTGGCGCAGTGGGCCCTCAAGCTCGGTGGACGCACCTTGGTGCTGACCACCTCGATCAAGGCGCTGCAGCGCATTGCACAGTTGCTGCAGGAGCGGCTGGGGCCCGAGGCGGCTTTGGAGGTGCTGGCTCAAGGCCAGGGCACCAAGCGCGAACTGATGGAGCGCTTTCGGCTGGGCGATCGCGGACGCGGCTGTGTGCTGGTGGGCTCGGCCTCGTTTTGGGAAGGCATCGATGTGGCCGGCGATGCGCTACAGCTGGTGGTCATCGACAAGTTGCCGTTTCCGTCGCCGGGCGACCCCTTGGCGCAGGCGCGGTCGCGTCAAATTGAGGCCCGCGGCGGCAACGCCTTTGCGCAATACTTTTTGCCCGAGGCGGCCGTTGCACTCAAGCAGGGCGCAGGCCGGCTGATCCGGCGCGAAAGCGACCGCGGCGCCCTGGTGGTGTGCGATACACGCCTGCTCGACAAGAGCTACGGCAGGCGTTTGCTGCAGGCCCTGCCACCGATGCACAGGCTCCAAAGCCCGCAGCAGTTTGATCAATGGCTCGAAGGGCTCACCACAGCAGCCACCACGGCTTCTTCTGGCTGACCGGTCCGCCTTGTCCCAGATAGGCGCTTTGCGGATAAGAGCGGCGCAGCACGCGCAAGGTGTCGTCGCGCAGGTCCTTCATGCCCAGCGCATCGTAGGAGCGGTAGAGGATGAACATGGCCTCTTCGAGCGCCGGCACGTCGCGAAACTCGTTGATGGCGGTCTGCGCCCGGTTGATCGCCGCCACGTGGGCGCCGCGCGAGAGGTAGTAGCGGGCCACGTTGACTTCCGATTGGGCCAGCGAGTTGACGATATAGCCCATGCGCGCGCGAGTATCGGGCGCGTACTTGGAGTCAGGAAAGCGCGCCAGCAACTCCTTGAACGTTTCGAACGACTCCTTGGCCGCCTTTTGGTCGCTCTCGGACAGGTCTTTGCGGGCAAGGCGTCCAAACAGGCCGAGGTTGTCCTTGAAGTTGGCCAGGCCCTTGAGGTAGAGCGCGTAATCGAGCGCTGGGCTGGCCGGGTGCAGACGAATGAAGCGATCGAGCGTGGCCACCGCCTGCACCGACTCGCCGGCGCGGTAGTGCGCGTGCGCTTTCTCCAGTTGGGCCTGCTGGGCCAGCGGCGTGCCGGCAGCGCGGCCTTCGAGTTTTTCGAACAGGCCCACCGCCTTGTCGTAGGTGCCGCTGGCCGCCTCGTCGCGCGCCTCGCTGTAGATTTTGTTGACGCTCCAGCCCGCCGTAGGGTCCTTGGGTTCGGTGGCGCAGCCGCCGAGCAAGCCTGACAGCGCCAAGGCCACAGCGGCTGTGCCCCAGCGGCCCAGGCGCGCCGTCGATAATCTTTCAAACACCATGCGGATGACCTTTCGGTTGACTTTGCAATGAGCGCCAAGAGCGAACAAATTATAGGACCCAGCCCTGCGCTGGAGCCGCCCTGGGCCGACGAGGAAGCGGCTCTTGAAGGGGCTGCGCAGTGGCGCCAGGCGCCGGTCGGCGTCGGCGAGCACGGTCAGCGTCTGGACCAGGCGCTGACCGTGCTCGTGCCCGAATTCTCGCGCAGCTACCTGCAGCAGCTCGTCGAGGCTGGCGCGGTGCAATGCAATGGGCGGGTGCAAACCCGCAGTGCCAGCAAAGTCAAGGTCGGCGACCTGCTGGGCGTCGAGCTGCGGCCCACGCCGCAGAGCCTGGCTTTTCACGCCGAGCCCATGGACCTGTCGGTGGTGCATGAGGACGAGCACTTGCTGGTGATCGACAAGCCCGCGGGTCTGGTGGTGCACCCGGCACCCGGCAATTGGTCGGGCACCTTGCTCAATGGCCTGCTGGCCTACCATGCGCAGGCCCGCACGCTGCCGCGTGCCGGCATCGTTCACCGCCTGGACAAGGACACCAGTGGGCTGATGGTGGTGGCCAAGAGCCGCGCCGCGATGGACGCCCTGGTGCAGGCCATTGCCGAGCGCCGCGTTCGACGGCAGTACCTGGCCTTGGCGCACCGGCGCTGGCAGGGCGCCCAGACGCTGCGCATCGATGAGGCCATCGGCCGCGATCCGCGCCAGCGCACCCGCATGGCGGTGGTCGACCTGCAGCACCAAAGCGGCAAAAGCGCCAGCACCGATGTGCGCTGTCTTGCCAGTGTGCCGCAGGCCAGTTTCTTCCATTGCCAGCTTCACACCGGCCGCACACACCAGATCCGCTTGCACCTGATGCATCTGGGCCATCCGATCCTGGACCACGAGCTCTACGGTGGGCCGGCGCTGGCAGGCCTGCAGCGCCAGGCCCTGCACGCCTGGCGTCT
>CANHBU010000041.1 GCA_947458345.1 Comamonadaceae bacterium | reverse complement strand
GCATCGGGCACCACCACCTGACCGTTGATATTGGTCGGGATGCCGCCCATTTGGTAGTGGATGGTGGGCACCACCGGAATCGGCTCGCGGGTGATGTCGACGTTGGCAAAGTTCACGCCGATCTCGTAGACCGAGGGCAGGCGCTTGTGGATGGTCTCTGCGCCCAGGTGGTCGAGCTTGAGCAGCACGTAGTCCTTGTTGGGGCCGCAGCCGCGACCTTCCTTGATCTCTTGGTCCATGCAGCGCGAGACAAAGTCGCGCGGCGCCAGGTCTTTGAGCGTGGGCGCGTAGCGCTCCATGAAGCGCTCGCCGTTGCTGTTGAGCAAGATCGCGCCTTCGCCACGGCAGCCTTCGGTCAGCAGCACGCCGGCACCGGCCACGCCGGTGGGGTGGAACTGCCAGAACTCCATGTCTTCGAGCGGGATGCCGGCGCGCGCCGCCATGCCCAGGCCGTCGCCGGTGTTGATGAAGGCGTTGGTCGATGCGGCAAAAATCCGGCCGGCGCCGCCAGTGGCCAGCAGCGTGGTCTTGGCCTCCAGGATGTAGACCTCGCCAGTTTCCATCTCGAGCGCGGTCACACCCACCACGTCGCCGTCGGCGTCGCGGATCAGATCGAGCGCCATCCACTCAACGAAGAAGTTGGTTTTTTCCTTGACGTTTTGCTGATAGAGCGTGTGCAGCATCGCGTGGCCGGTTCGGTCGGCGGCAGCGCAGGCGCGCTGCACCGGCTTTTCTCCGTAGTTGGCGGTGTGGCCGCCAAAGGGGCGCTGGTAGATGGTGCCGTCGGGGTTGCGGTCAAAAGGCATGCCCATGTGCTCGAGGTCATAGACCACCTTGGGCGCTTCGCGGCACATGAATTCAATGGCATCTTGGTCGCCGAGCCAGTCCGAGCCCTTGACCGTGTCATAAAAATGGTAGTGCCAGTTGTCCTCGCTCATATTGCCCAGGGAGGCGCCGATGCCGCCTTGAGCAGCCACGGTGTGAGAGCGGGTGGGAAAGACCTTGGACAGCACGGCCACGTTCAGGCCGGCGCGTGCCAGTTGCAAGGAGGCGCGCATGCCCGATCCGCCGGCGCCGACGATGATGACGTCGAACTTGCGCTTAGGAAGTTTGGAGGTGGCGGTCATGTTGATCAAAATCTCCAGAGCACTTGGATGGCCCAGCCGGCGCAGCCGACGAGCCAGAGGATGGTGAAAACTTGCAGGCTCAGACGGATGCCCACCGGCTTGACGTAGTCCATGAAGACATCGCGCATGCCCACCCAGACGTGGTAGAGCAGGGCGATGATGACGGCAAAGGTCAGTGTCTTCATCAGCTGCGGCGCGAAGATCCCCGACCAACTGTCGTAGCTCACCGGGCCCGGGCTGAGCAGAACCTGCGCCAGCACGATCAGGGTGAACAGGGCCATCAGGACGGCCGTGACGCGCTGGGCCAGCCAGTCACGCGTGCCATAGTGTGCGCCGACAACGATGCGCTTGGAGCCGTAATTGACTGCCATGGTGCTTTACTCCTTGCGTATGTGATCAGTAAAGGCCAAACAGCTTGGCACCCAGGGCGGCGGTCAGCAGCAGGCTCAGGGCCAGCACCACGCGCGCCGACATGGCGCCGGAGCGCTTGTCGACGGCGCCGTGGTTGATGTCCATGCGCAGGTGGCGAATGCCGGCGCACAGATGGTGCAGGTAGGCCCAAATCAGCGCCAGTGCCACGAGCTTCCAGACAAAGCCGGGCAGCCCCAGCATGCCAGCGGTGAAGGCACTGGTAAAGCGCGAGTAGGAAATCTCGGAGGAAATCGAGGTGTCAAACATCCAGATGATGAAGGGCATCAGGATGAACATCAGCACCCCGCTGACGCGGTGCAAGATGGAAACCCAGCCGGCGGCGGGGAGCCGGTAGCTCGGCAGGTCGGTCAGGGCGTTGATATTTCTGAACTCGGGCCGCTTGCGGGCCGTGTTCGACGCTGGTTCGGACATGTCTTGCTTTCTATGAAGTCTGTTACTGCCTAATCACACAATCTGATCCGCGACAAATTCTATTGCAACGCAGCATGGTGGCGCCGGCTGGGGCGCGTCGGCGGGCATGCCGACGTGCTCAGGGCCATATCCCGGCGCAGGCCCGCCCCTGACAGACAGTCCCCGAGTAAGTCAATTGAAGCTGACACCATGGTTACAAATGCTCGATCTGCTCGAGCAGATCGTGGGCACGGGCCTGAATTTGCGCCATTTCTGCAGGGTCGATGCGCTGCAGGTTCTTGACCATCAGGGCGGTACGCGGGTTGCCCGCCAGCTCCGTTTCGTGGTTCTTGAGAAAGTGCCAGTACAAGGTGGTCATGGGGCAAGCGCTGTCACCCGTGCGACGCTTGGGGTCGTAGGCGCAGCCCTTGCAGTAGTTGCTCATCTTGTCGACATAGGCGCCGCTGGCCACATAGGGCTTGGAGGTGAAGCGCGCTCCGGTGGCAAACAGGGCCATGCCGGCGGTGTTGGGCAATTCCACCCACTCCACCGCATCGACATAGACGGCCAGGTACCAGTCGCACAGCTGCTGGGGCTCGATTTGGGCCAGCACGCCAAACATGCCGGTGACCATCAGGCGCTGAATATGGTGGGCGTAGCCATGTTCAAGGCTTTGCTGGAGGCACTGGCGCATGCAATTCATGCGTGTTTGGCCGCTCCAGTACCAGTCGGGCAGGCGCCGACGGTGCTCAAAGTGGTTGGCTGTGGCCAGCCCGGGCATGTCCAGCAGGTAGACCCCGCGCATGAACTCGCGCCAGCCCAGCACTTGGCGGATGAAGCCTTCGACACTGGCCAGATCGAGTCCGCGCTCGCGCCAGGCGCGCTCGGCCGCCCGCACCACTTCCAGCGGCTCGATCAGCTTGAGGTTCAGCGAGCTCGACAGCAGCGCATGCCAGCCCCAGCGCATGCCACTCCACATCGCGTCCTGGTGCGCACCGAAGTGCGGCAAACGGTGCAAGACAAAGTCCTCCAGAGCTTGCAGGGCCTGCGCACGCGTGACCGGCCAGTCAAATTGCGACAGGTCGCCCGGATGGTCGGCAAAGCGCCGCGCCACCAGAGCGAGCACCTCGCGGGTGATCGCGTCTGGCGCAAAGCGCAGGGGCTGCGGCAGATTTTGTGGGCCCGCCCGACCAAAGCCGCGCCGGTTCTCGCTGTCAAAATTCCACTGGCCGCCGGCCGGCTCGCTCCCCTCCATCAGCAGGCCGTGCTCCTTGCGCATGAGCCGGTAGAAGAACTCCATGCGCAATTGACGCGAGCGGCCGGCCCATTGGGCAAAGCGCTCGCGGCTGCAAGCAAAGTGGCGGTCGCTGCGCCAGTGCAGCGTCAAGCCGGGCGGCAGCGCCGCCTCGAGCTGGCTGCGCACGCGCAGATCGCCGGGCTCCACGCCAATCACCTCCTCGGGCTTGAGCGCCGCGATCGCCGCCTGCAAACCCAGCGCCAGGGTGGCATCGTTGTGCACGTCCAAGCTGCGGTAGTGCACAGTCAGGCCGCGGTCTTGCAGGTCCTGGGCGAAGTGCCGCATGGCTGAGAGAAACAGCGCGGTGCGCAGCTTGCTCGAGCGCACGTGCGTGGATTCCTCCTGCGCCTCGATCATCAGCACCACGTCGCGCGCGGCATCGGCATCGCTCAAAGCCGATGACTGGGCATCGAGCTGGTCGCCCAGCAGCACAATCAGGCGTCGGGTCTTCATGGTGTTTTGGGCCCGCTGCGGCGGCAGGCGTCGCTGCAGTAGCGCACCTCGTCCCAGGTTTTGGCCCAGCGCTTGCGCCACGTCATGGGCAAACCGCAACTGACGCAAGGCTTGCTCGGCAAAAACGATTTGTTGCCCTTGAAGGCGGCTTTGCGGTCTTGAGAAGCTTTGCCAGTTGCCATCGATGGGTTGGGCTGAGGCCGGCCTCAGCTCAGGCTGTTGCGATAGTGATGGGTGTCGGTCCGGTAGAGCCCGCGGCGCAGCTCCATCGGCGCGTCCTGATAGGTGTAGGCCACCCGCTCGACGCTCAGCAGTGGCGTGCCGATGCTCACCTGCAGCCACTGGGCCGCAGCCTCGTCGGCCGCCAGCGCGCGCAGCCTTTCGTCGGCGCGCACCATGCGCACCCCGAACTCGGTCTCGAACAACGCGTACATGGCGCCCTGGTGCCCGGCCAGGCGCTCGGCCGTCAGACCCTTGAAGGCGCTGCCCGGCAGCCACAGGTCTTCCAAGATCGTGGGCACGCCCTGGAAGGCAAGCACCCGGCGCACTTGCAACACCGCATCGCCCGTGCGCAGGCCCAGCGTGCGCGCGACGTCCGCCGGCGCGCGCAGGCGCTTGCAGTCGATGATGCGGCGCTCGGCCGGGCCTTGGTTGGCCGCATCCGCAGCGTCGGGTACCAGGCGCAGGAAGCGGTATTGCACTTGCTGCTCGGCATGGGTGGCCACGAAGGTGCCGCGGCCCTGTCGTCGCACCAGCAGATGTTCGGCCGCCAATTCGTCGATGGCCTTGCGCACCGTGCCCTGGCTCACGCGAAAACGCCCAGCCAATTCGATCTCGCTGGGGATCAGGTCGCCGGGCTTCCATTGGCCGGCCTGCAGAGCCTGCAGAATCAAAGACTTGATCTGCTGATAAAGCGGGCTGAAGGCCGGGGCGGCCGCCTCATTCGGGCTGGCCCATTGGGCAGTCGGTGGGGCGGTTTGGGCCATGCGGGAGGTGCTTGCAAAGAGGTGAGAGCCAAGACGTGGCGGCATCATATCTCTTATATAAGACATAAGACAAATTGACCTTTGCGGGTTTTCCCGCGTAGAATGCGCCGCGCATCGGGTCAGCCCCTGGGCAACCGGGCTTGATCGACCCACCCGTTTCACCCCTCTTTGGAGCTTTCCCATGAAAAAACCCGTCCGAGTTGCAGTCACCGGCGCCGCTGGTCAAATCGGTTATGCCCTGCTGTTTCGCATTGCTTCGGGCGAGATGCTGGGCAAGGACCAGCCGGTCATCTTGCAGCTGCTGGAGATCCCGGACGAAAAAGCCCAAAAGGCGCTCAAGGGCGTGATGATGGAGCTCGACGACTGCGCCTTCCCGCTCTTGGCTGGCATGCAGGCCCATTCGGACCCGATGACTGCCTTCAAAGACACCGACTACGCCCTGTTGGTCGGCTCGCGCCCGCGCGGCCCCGGCATGGAGCGCGCCGAGCTGCTGTCCATCAACGGCGCCATCTTCACCGCCCAGGGCAAGGCCCTCAACGCCGTGGCCTCGCGCAACGTCAAAGTGCTGGTGGTGGGCAACCCGGCCAATACCAATGCCTACATCGCCATGAAGTCGGCGCCCGATCTGCCGGCCCAGAACTTCACCGCCATGCTGCGCCTGGATCACAACCGCGCCCTCAGCCAGGTGGCCGCCAAGACTGGCAAGGCCGTGGCCGACATTCAAAAGCTGTGCGTCTGGGGCAATCACTCGCCCACCATGTACGCCGACTACCGTTTCGCGACCATCGGTGGGCAGTCGGTCAAGGACATGATCAACGACCAAGAATGGAACGCCAACGTCTTCCTGCCCACCGTGGGCAAGCGCGGTGCGGCCATCATCGAGGCCCGCGGCCTGTCCTCGGCAGCCTCGGCCGCCAATGCGGCCATTGACCACATGCGCGATTGGGCCCTGGGCACCAATGGCGCCTGGGTCACCATGGGCGTGCCCTCGCAAGGCTGGTACGGCATCCCCAAGGACGTCATGTTCGGTTTCCCGGTCACCTGCGCCAACGGCCAGTACACCGTGGTCGAGGGCCTGCCGATCGACGCCTTCAGCCAGACCTGCATCGACAAGACGCTCAAAGAGCTGACCGACGAGCAGGCCGGTGTGGCGCATCTGCTTTGAGCCAGCGCAGCAACGCCCACCCGGCATGAAGGCCTGAAGGCATGACCCACCCGCGCGACGTCCTTTTGGATGCGCAGGCGGCCGCTGGCGTGCTGCCGGTGTGTGACCACTACAGCGGGGTGGAAGCGCGCATGCGCAAGAGCCTGCAGTTGCAGGCCGAACTCACGCAAGAGTTCGGCGCCTGCGTGTTTGATGTCACGCTCGATTGCGAAGACGGCGCGCCGGTCGGCGGCGAGGCCGAGCATGCTGCGCTGGTGGCCGAACTCGCCCTGGCAAGCCATGCCGGCGCGAGGGTGGCTGCTCGCCTTCATCCGGTCGATCACCCCAGCTTTTCTGAGGACCTTCGCATCATTGCTGGCGGTGCCGGCCATAAGCTCAGTCACCTCATGATCCCCAAGGTCGAGTCGCTGGCCGATGTGCAGGCGGTCGACCGGGCGCTCCATGCCCTGGGCGGTGCGGCGGCGAGCTTGCCCATCCATGTGCTGATTGAGTCGGCCCGGGCGGTGCACCATGCTTTTGACATCGCCTCGCACCCGCGGCTGCAGTCGATCAGCTTTGGCCTGATGGACTTCGTCTCGAGCCACAACGGCGCGATCGGCTCCCAGGCCATGGGCTCGAGCGGCCAATTCACCCACCCCCTGGTGCTGCGGGCCAAGCTGGAGATCGCCAGCGCCTGCCATGCCCACGGCAAGGTGCCCTCGCACTGCGTGGTGACCGAGTTCACCGACACGGTGGCCATGCAGCGGGCGGCCGAGCGGGCCGCACAGGACTTGGGCTACACCCGCATGTGGAGCATTCACCCGAACCAGATCCGGCCGATTCTGGCTGCGTTTGCCCCTCAGGCGGCCGAGCTGGAAAAAGCCGCTGCGATTGTGGCGGCGGCGCAGGCGGCCGACTGGGCGCCGATCAGCCACCAGGGCCAGTTGCACGACCGCGCGAGTTACCGCTATTACTGGCAGTTGCTGGAGCGGGGCCAGCGCACGGGCGCCCAATTACCCCAGGCCGCCAAGGTCTGGTTTGAATGAACACAATCTTTCGCGAGCAAGCAGGGCATTTCGATTTTTTCAGGAGAAGATGATGAGCGATTTTTTGCAAACCTATCGTGTGCATGTGGCAGAGCGCGCCGCCTTGGGTATTCCGCCGCTGCCGCTGTCGGCCAAGCAGGTGGCCGATGTCATTGAGCTGCTCAAAAGCCCGCCGGCGGGCGAGGGCGAATTCCTCATGGATCTGATCACACACCGCGTGCCCCCGGGCGTGGACGATGCGGCCAAGGTCAAGGCCAGCTTCTTGGCTGCTGTGGCGCATGGCGACATCGCGGTGGGTCTGGTCTCCAAGGCCAAAGCCACTGAGCTTTTGGGCACCATGGTCGGCGGCTACAACGTGCATCCGCTCATTGAGCTGCTCGACGACGCTGAGGTGGCCAAGGTCGCCGGCGCTGCGCTCAAGAAGACGCTCTTGATGTTCGACTTTTTCAACGACGTGGCCGACAAAGCCAAGGCCGGCAACGCCGTGGCCAAAGACGTGATGCAAAGCTGGGCCGACGGCGAGTGGTTCACCAGCCGCCCCGAGGTCGAGAAGAAGATCACCGTCAGCGTCTTCAAGGTGCCTGGCGAGACCAACACCGACGACCTCTCCCCCGCCCCCGACGCCACCACGCGTCCGGACATCCCCATGCACTACCTGGCGATGCTCAAAAACACCCGCCCGGATGCCGCTTTCAAACCTGAGGAAGACGGCAAGCGCGGCCCCATGCAGTTCATTGAGGACCTCAAGAAAAAGGGCCACCTGGTGGCCTACGTGGGCGACGTGGTCGGCACCGGCTCCTCGCGCAAGTCGGCCACCAACTCGGTGGTCTGGGCCACCGGCCAGGACATCCCCTTTGTACCGAACAAGCGCTTTGGCGGTGTGACTCTGGGCGGCAAGATCGCCCCCATCTTCTTCAACACCCAGGAAGACTCCGGCTCGCTCCCCATTGAGGTCGACGTGAGCAAGCTGGAGATGGGCGACGTGATCGACGTGTTGCCTTACGAGGGCAAGCTGGTTAAGAACGGCCAGACCGTTGCCGAGTTCAAGCTCAAGAGCGATGTGCTGTTTGACGAAGTGCGCGCTGGTGGGCGCATCAACCTGATCATCGGCCGCTCGCTGACAGCCAAGGCGCGCGAGTTCCTGGGTCTGCCGGCCTCGACCTTGTTTCGCCTGCCCAGCGTGCCTGTGGCCACTAAAGCCGGCTTCACCCTGGCGCAAAAAATGGTCGGCCGCGCCGTGGGCCTGCCTGAAGGGCAGGGCGTGCGCCCCGGCACCTACTGCGAGCCACGCATGACCACCGTGGGCTCGCAAGACACCACCGGCCCCATGACCCGCGACGAGCTCAAAGACCTGGCCTGCCTGGGCTTTTCAGCCGATTTGGTGATGCAGTCCTTTTGCCACACCGCCGCCTACCCCAAGCCGGTCGACGTCAAGACCCACCGCGAACTGCCCAAGTTCATCTCCAGCCGCGGCGGCGTGTCCCTGCGCCCGGGCGACGGCGTGATCCACTCTTGGCTCAATCGTCTGTTGTTGCCCGACACCGTAGGTACCGGCGGTGATTCGCACACCCGCTTTCCCATTGGCATATCTTTTCCCGCAGGTTCGGGCCTGGTCGCTTTCGGTGCGGCCACCGGCGTGATGCCGCTGGACATGCCCGAGTCGGTGCTGGTGCGCTTCAAGGGCCAAATGCAGCCGGGCGTGACCCTGCGCGATTTGGTGCACGCCATTCCGCTGTATGCCATCAAGTCCGGACTGCTCACTGTGGCCAAGGCCGGCAAGATCAACGCTTTTTCAGGCCGCATCCTTGAAATCGAAGGCCTGCCCGATCTCAAGGTGGAACAGGCTTTTGAGTTGTCCGACGCCTCGGCCGAGCGCTCGGCCGCCGGCTGCACCATTAAGCTTAACAAAGAGCCGGTGCAGGAGTACCTGCGCTCGAACATCGTGCTCATGAAGAACATGATTGCCGACGGCTACGCCGACGCCAAGACCTTGGCGCGCCGCATCGAAAAAGTCGAAGCCTGGCTGGCCGACCCCCAGTTGTTGGAAGCCGACAAAGACGCCGAGTACGCCGCCGTCATTGAGATCGACCTGGCCGACATCAAGGAGCCCATCGTCTGCTGCCCGAACGATCCGGACGATGCCAAGTTCCTGAGCGAAGTGGCCGGCACCAAGATCGACGAGGCCTTCATTGGCAGCTGCATGACCAACATCGGCCACTTCCGCGCCGCCGCCAAGGTGCTGGGCACCCAGCGCGACATCCCGGTCAAGCTCTGGGTCGCCCCGCCCACCAAAATGGACGAGAGCGAGCTCATCAAAGAGGGCCACTACGCCACATTCGGCTCGGCCGGTGCCCGCACCGAAATGCCCGGCTGCTCGCTGTGCATGGGCAATCAGGCCCAGGTGCGCGAAGGCGCCACCGTGGTGTCCACCAGCACCCGCAACTTCCCCAACCGACTGGGCAAGAACACCAATGTTTTCCTGACCAGTGCCGAGTTGGCGGCAGTGTGCTCCAAGCTCGGCCGCATCCCGACCGTGGCCGAGTATCAGGAGGCGGTGGGCATCATCAACAAGGACGCGGCCAACATCTACAAGTACATGAACTTCGATCAGATCGAAGAGTACGCCGAGACGGCCAAGGGCGTGGCGGCTTGAGGCAGTCTGAGGACCCATGAAAAAACGGCCCTTTGGGGCCGTTTTTTTTTCATAACCCGGCTGAGGAGAAGCCTGCACAATGCTGTGCGTTTGTGCAGTTCGTATGTCGGCTACCTCCAAGCCCAAGCCGTATGTGAGTAAAGCGTTTGCCGAGTTGACCAGGCTTACGCGCGTGCCGTAGTGGGCCAGCTTGCGCGGGGGTTAAGCCACACCGCTAGGGCTCTGTAGTGAAGCGCTTTCCCGGG
>CANHBU010000040.1 GCA_947458345.1 Comamonadaceae bacterium | reverse complement strand
GAGGTGTTCGATGCGCTGTTGGTCGATTGGCAGCTGCCCGATGGATCGGGGCTGCAATGGCTGGCTGCCCGCCGCGCCCGGGGTGATGTCACCCCGGCCTTGATGCTGACCGCGCGCGATCGCCTGGACGAACGCATCGAGGGTCTGGACAGCGGCGCCGATGACTACCTGGTCAAGCCCTTTGCACCCGAGGAGCTGCTGGCGCGGCTGCGCGCGGTCATGCGCCGCAGTGCCGGGGCGGTGCCCCGTCAGCGCTTCGGTAGGGTCGAGATTGACCTGGCGGCGCGATGCGCCTTTCTCGACGGACGCGCGGCCGAGCTGACCGCTCGCGAATGGGCGGTGCTCGAAGCGCTGGTGCTGCGCGCCGGGCGCATCGTGTCCAAGGCTGAGCTGGAGCAACTGGTTTTGGGCCTGGATGCGGTGCTGGCCAGCAATGCACTGGAGGTGCATGTTTCGGCGCTGCGCCGCAAGCTCGGACATGAGCTGGTCGAGACCGTGCGCGGGCTCGGTTATCGGGTGGGCAAGTCGGCATGAAGGCGCTGCCTTCAATCGGACAGCGCATCTCACGCGCCGCGCTGGCCTGGTCTGTGGTCTGGAGCGTGGCCGTTTCATTGGCGGTGGGGCTGGCCTTGCAGCATGAGTTGGACGAGCAGTTTGACGACCAATTGCAGGCCAGCGCCGAGGTGCTGGCGGTGTTGCTCGAGCCGGTTCAATTGCACAAGGCCACCTCTGAGGCCGCTGCGCTGCCCAAGATGCCGCGCCACCTCGGAGCGGCCGAAGTCTATTTGGTCTGGCAAGTGGTGGCCGCCGAGCAGGTGACCCTGCGATCGGCCGAGGCGCCGCAAGCGCCGCTGCTGCCCAGCCTGCGCAGCGGTTTTACGGACACGGCCGACTGGCGCGTGTTTGGCACAGCCCTGGGCGAGCCAGGTCATATGCTCTATGTGGCCCAGTCGTGGACCACGCGCAGCAAGGAGCTCGCCGAGATCATTTTGAGCACCACGCTGGCGGCGCTGGCCGTCGTCTTGCTGGCCTATGTCTGGATGGCTGCGCGCTTGCGCCGCGAACTGCTGCCGCTGCAAGTGCTGTCCGACGAATTGGCCGCCCATGACCCCCTGGGTGAGGCCTCGCGGCTTGGCCCTGCGCAGCGCCAGGAGCTGGTGCCCGTGCACGCAGCCATCGAGGCGCTGGGCCTGCGTCTGAGGCAGCGGCTGCGGCGCGAGCAGGCCTTCAGCGCCCATGCCGCGCACGCCCTGCGCACGCCTTTGGCGGGCATCGACGCGCAGCTCAGCGTTGCGCTGCGCGAGGCGCCCGCCTCACTGCAGCCGCGGCTGCAGCGCACGCGTGAGGCGGCCGACCGCTTGCAGCGCGTGGTGCTGGCCCTGCTGGCGCTGTTTCGCACCGACGCGCCGCCGCAGCGCAGCCCGGTCAACCTGGAAGACTTGGCGCAGCGCCTGCTGATTCCCGGCCTGACCGTCAGCGTGGACGCACCGGCGCTGGTGCAGGCCGACGCCGACCTGCTGGCCGCCGCTTTGCTCAATTTGCTGGACAACGCGCAGCGCCACGGCGCGCACCGAGTCGCCATCAGCCTGCCGCAGCCTGCATGCGTGCGCGTGCACGATGACGGCCCCGGCATGGATGCGGCGCGCCGCATCGAGCTGCAAGAGGCGCTGCAGACGCAGGACGATGCCCGCTTGCCAGGTCTTGGCCTGGTGCTGGCCGATGCGGTGGCGCGCGCGCACGGCGGGCGCTTGGTGTTGGCGCAAGTCGACCGTGGCTTTGCAGTTGAGCTGCAATTGCAGCCTGACGCGCCAGTGTGATCGGGGCAGCCTCCCGGCCCCACCGCCGCGACGGTGCAAGCTTCTGCAGCCAGCCCGATCCCAGGTCTTGCTCAGCGGGCCTTGAGCCCCAGTTGATCGATCAGTTGCTTGTACAGCGCGCTGTCGCCGGCGATCTGCTTGCGAAAGGCTTCGCCGTCGGCCACCGAGTAGCCCAGGTTCTGCTTTTCCATAGCCTCCTTGACGGCGGGCTCATTGGCGGTTTTCAGAGCGATGGCGCTCAGGCGGGAGAGCACATCGGCTGGCAGGCCTTTCGGTGCGGCCAGACCTCGCCAGGTGCCCACCGACAGGTCGATGTTGCGCTCCTTGAGGGTGGGCACCTGGGCGAAGGCGCCGCCAAGGCGCTGGTCTGCCAGCACGGCCAGTGCGCGCAGCTTGCCGGTCTGCACGAAGGAAAACACTTCCGACGGAGAGGCGGTCACGGCGTCGATATGGCCACCGAGCAGTGCCACCACCGCCGGCGCGTTGCCCTGGAAGGGCACATGGTTGAAGGTGGTGCCCGCTTTTTGCTGCAGGGCCACGGCCGCCAAATGCGAGACGCCACCCGTGCCGGCGTTGCCGAACTTGAGTGGCTCCTTGGATTTCTTGGCGGCTTCGACCATCTCTTCGATGGTTTTCCAGGGTGAGGTGGCGCTCACGGTCAGCACCACCGGGTCGGCATTGAGGCGAACCAGCGGCGTGAAATCTGCTTCGGGTGAAAACTTCGCGATGCCCATGTGCGGGATGATGGCCATCTCGACCGTGACCATCGCGATCTTGTAGCCGTCTGGGCGAGCGTTGACCACTTCGGTCAGGCCAATGCTGCCACTGGCACCGGGGCGGTTGACCACGGTGATCGGCTGGCTCGAATGTTTCTTGGCCGCCTCGGCTGTCACGCGCGCCAGGATGTCCGTGCCGCCGCCAGCGCCAAAAGGCACGACCAGCTCGATCGGTCGGCTCGGGTAGTCCGATGCGGCCTGCGCGAAGGCCTGCGTCGGCACTGCGGCCAGCCAGCTCACACTGGTCAGCAAGGCCAGCAGCTTGCGGCTGTGAATCAGGGGGAGGGTCATCATGTCGGTACTCCTTGGGGTTGAAATGGGCAGTAAAGGTTCACAGAGAAAAGGGCGGGAGGGCACGGGCGGGTCTTTTTAACCAGCCCGGCCTGCGGGTGCAGGCGGTGGTGTGTCCAGCGGCAAGGGCTCTTGGGGCACCACCAGGCTTTGGGCCATGCGCCAAACGGCGACCATGCCGGGGTCGTCCAGGTGGGCGGATTTGTCGGCAAACATGCGCGCCCGGCCCGCGCGGCAGGGGCGGCCGCGAAAGTCCTTGAGCGCCTGCTCTGCAGCATCGCTCGCCACGGCTGCCAGCGCGGCTTGCGGCGGCGCTCCTTCGATGGCTTGTGCGATCGCGTGCAGCGCGTCGAGCAGGGTCTTGTCGCCCAGGCTGGCACCACCGCGCGCGCTCAGTTTTTCGATGACGTGCCTGAGCAGTTGGGGCAGCGTGGTCCGATTGGCCGCCTGACCGCCTTCGAGCCATTTGGCCGCGCTGAGCAAGCCGCTTGCCAGCAGCGTGCCAAAGCTCGAGCCGGACGCGTCGGCGCAGGCCTGCGAGGCCGCGCGCAAGATGCCGGGAACGCTCTCGGGTGCTTGGCGCAGGGCGATGCGCACCAAGTGCGCACATTGGCTCAAGGTGACGCCCAGATCGCCATCGCCGAGTTCGCCGTCAAGCGCATTGAGCTCGGGCGCGGCCTGCTCCATCGCCGTGGCCCAGCGCAGGAAAGCCTGATGCAGTTGTGCGGTGTTCATGCGCATTCGAGGAAGGTTTCAGACCTTCCAAAAGGGGCAATCGGCTGGGGCGGTCATCAGGGTGTGCAACTCGTCATCGAGCGGCATGAGGGTCAGGGACAGACCCGTCATCTCCATCGAAGTGGCGTATCGACCGACCAGGGGCATGATCGGCCGCACCCCCCGGGCAGCCAAGACCTGGGCCACGCGGCGGTAGACGATGAACAACTCCTCATGCGGCGTCGCCCCCAGGCTGTTGACCAAAATCGCGAGGCGATCGCCCGAGGACAGAGGCAGTTCGGGCAGCAGCAAATCGAGCATCTCGTCGGCCAGTGCATCGGCCGACTTCATGGGGCCACGCCATAGGCCAGGCTCGCCGTGTATGCCCATGCCAAATTCGATTTCGCTCTCGGCAATCTGAAATGAGGCCTGGCCCGACTCGGGGATGGTGCAAGGCGTGAGCGCGACCCCGATGGAGCGGCAGGCCTCGGCGGCTTTGCGCGCTACGCGGGTCACGGTATCGAGCCCGTGGCCTGCGGCCGCGCATGCGCCTGCGACCTTGAAGGCCAGCACCATGCCGGCGACGCCGCGGCGCTTGTCTCGCTCGGCTGGCGAGGCACTGGCCACGTCGTCTGCGACCCGCACGGACGCCAGCGCCAGGTGCTCCGATTCGAGTTGCTCTTGCGCCATCTCGAAGTTCATGCGGTCGCCGCCGTAGTTGCCGTAAAGGGTGAGCACGCCGGCTCCGCCGTCAGCGGCGGCGATCGCGCCCATGCAATCGGCAACCCGGGGGCCAGCAAAGACATTGCCCACCGCGCAGGCGTCGAGCAGGCCTTGGCCAACATAGCCCAAAAACACAGGCAGGTGCCCCGAGCCGCCTCCGGTGACGATGCCGACCTTGCCGGCTTGCGCCCCGCCGGTGCGGGCAAGCACGCGCGCGCTGGCCAGGGTGTAGTGCTCGGGATAGGCTGCACAAAGACCGGCGAGCATGTCGTCGACATAGGAAGACGGCTCGTTGAGGATCTTCTTCATGGCAGTTTGTGCTCCTTGCTTTTGCGTGCGAAGCCGGGCCGGATCGATCTAGGCGAGCAGGGGCTTGAGGGCGGTCTCGATGGCTTGCTTTTGCGCATCGGTCACCCGCATCATGGGAGCGCGCGGTTCGAACATCGGGATGCCTTGCAGGTGCTGGACGTACTTGATACACGCAGGCAAGTTGTCGTGGCTCATCACATTCCAGAGGGTGTTGAGCTTGAAGTGCAGATCGCGCGCCGTTGCGTGGTCATTGGCCTGAACGGCTTTCTGGATCCGCACGACGATGTGCGGAACCCCGCTGGTCAGGGCGGAGATGGCGCCATGCATGCCCATGGCAAAGCCGGGGTAGAGCAGTGCGTCGACGCCCGAGAGCACCACGTTCTCGGGTTTGCAGTGTGTCAGCAGATCGGAGATGGATTTGAGATCGCCGCCGCTTTGCTTCATGCCAACGACGCCGGGCACCTCGTCCATGATGCGCAGCATCATCTCCACGCTCAGGTAATTCCAGGGAATCACGTTGTAGATCAGGATCGGGATGCCGGTGGCCTCTGCGATGGCGCGGAAGTGGTCGATCGTGGCGCGGGCATCGGGCTTGAACAGGTAGTGCACGGGCGTGACTTGCAGGGCCGCAACCTTCATGCCCTTGAGCATGTTGGCCCGCTCGATCGCAGCGCGGGTGCTTTGCACGATAAGCCCGGCCAGGAAAGGCACGCGTCCGGCAGTCGCATCATGGGCTTCTTTCATGACGGCAGCGAACTCTGCATCGGTCAGGGTGTGGCCTTCGCCGGTGCTGCCCCCGGCCACGATGCCGCTGGCACCACTGTTGATGATGAAGTCGATCTGCTCACGCAGCCCGCCTTTGACCAGCTCGCCGTTGGCGTCAAACGGCATGGTGATGGGAGGCAGAACCCCGGTGAGGTGCTGGCGGGCGAAAGAAACTGAACCGGTCATAGAGAGCTCCTGAGTGATCTGATCGGCCCAGCCCTTTGGCCGTGCCGAATAAAATCCGGAATACGGAATAAATTTCCGGAATACGATTTAAATGTAGGCAGGCACCCAACACCCGTCAAATGGGGTTTTCCCTGCGTGGGTTCAAAACGAGGCCGGCCGCGCCGGACGTTTATGCGGCGGTGGGCTCGTGGCCGATCTGGCGCGAGATGGCGGCGGCGGTTTGCACCACCAGCGGCGCCAGGCTGTCGATCTTGGCGTCGGTCATTCGATCGGCCGAGCCGGTGACGCTGATTGAGGCAAAGACGTGACCTGAAGCGTTGCGTATGGGAGCGGCAACGCAACGCACCCAGATCTGATGCTCCTCGTTGTCGATTGCGTAGCCTCGTTCGCGCACCCGAGCCAACTCAGAGCGCAGCGCCTGTGCGGTGCACAAGGTGGTGGGCGTGTAAGCCTTCAGGCCGATGGCGATCACCTGCTCGATCACTTCGGGCCGCTGGAAGGCCAGCAGGGCTTTGCCCACGCCGGTGCAGTAAACGGGGGAGTTTTCGCTCGGACGCAGCCCCCTGCTCGAGCGATCGCCGGGCTCCTCGCGCTCGACCACAATGACTTCGAAGCCGTTAAAGACGCCCAGGTGGCAGGACTCGCCGGCGAGCTTGGAGAGCCGGTCCATGAAGGGTTTGGCCTCGCGCAGAATGTCCATATTGGCCAGGGCGATGCTGCCCAGCTCGAACAGCCGAATCCCCAGCCCGTAGCTGCCGGAGCGCACCTCCTGCTCGATAAACCCGATCTCCTTGAGCGCCGCGAGCATGCGGTGGGCGGTGGGCCGGGGCAGGCCCGACAGCGCAGCGACCTGAGCCAGTTGCAGGCGCCGATTGACAGATGAAAAGCATTCGAGGATTCCCATCATCTTGCTGATGGACTGGATGCGGCTCTTGTCTTCGTTGGAGACGACTCGCTGGGATGGCTTGCTGGCAGGCATGGGATCTGTGGTCAAAATTTTGGCAATTGTATTTCGTATTCCGGAATTTTCGGCGTTTCCGGCGTGGAATGTCCGCCGCGCCATGGCGCGGCGCGCTGCGGCGTGACCATTGATGCTTTTGTGCGAGGGCCTCGCGATGCCGGGGTGCTTGCTCTCGCCTCGCTGGGGCGGCCCGGTGGCGCGATCAGGGGCTTTGCAGAAACTCGGCAGCCTGCCGCTCAGTGAAGGCTTGCAGTTGCACGCCGTCACCGAGTTGCTCGGCGTGGGCTTGCAGATGCGCGGTCAGCAGCTGAAAAAAAGCGATCGCCGAGGGCATCAGGTCGCGCTGGCGGTTGCGGGTGACATCGATCATGCGGTGGTGATCGCCAAATGCGAGCGCCTTGTGGACGGTGCGCGCGTCGCCCGAGGCCTGGCAGCTCAAGCTGGGCAGCAGCGAGACGCCCAGGCCGGCTGCCACCATGCCCACTAGGGTCGACTGTTGGTCGACTTCGATGAGCGGCAGCGCGGGATGGATCGCGCGCAGCACTGGGTCGATCAAGTCGCGGATGGCGCCCCGGCGCATCACGATGAACTGCTCGCTCCTCAAGCTGCGCAAGCCGACCTTGTCTCGCTGTGCCAGCGGGTGCAGGGCACTGCCCAACCAGCGCAGGGGGTCTTTGAGCAAGGCAAAGCGTTTGAGCTGTTCATGCTCAGGCCCCCGGGCGACCAGCGCGAAGTCGCCCTGTCCAGACTCGAGCATGGCCAGCAGTTGTGGCACCGAGTGGTCATGCACCTCGATTTGGACTGCCGGGTGAACGGCCGCGAAGGCTTTGACGATGCCCGGCAGCAGCAGCTGGGCGATGGAGGGAATGCTCAGCACGCAGACCGAGCCGCGCTGGGCGCTGGACCACATCTGCAGGTCTTTGAGCAGCCGCGCGTTGGACTCCAGCACCCGCTGCGCCCCTTTGTAAAACGCCTCGCCTGCTGGGGTGGGCAGCAGCGAGCGGGTGGTGCGCGAGAGCAGCTTGACCCCGGACAGCTGCTCCAAATTGGCGATTGCCTGGCTCAGTGCGGGTTGGCCCATGTGCAGTTTGGCTGCCGCTTTGGCCATGGAGCCGCTATCGACTGCGGTCACGAATGCATCGAGGTGGCGCAGGTTGAAATAATTCATATTTTTCGATGAGTAAATCTGAAAATTCGATTTGATGCATGAATTGAATTTTATTAGCATGCTTGGCCATGACCCGTTCCAAACCCCAAAAAGCGGCCACTTCCAAGGGCGGGGCCCAGGCCCGGCCGAAGAATGTCTTGTTCGTCTCGGTCGACCAGTGGCCGGCCTCGCTGCTCGGCTGCGCCGGCCACCCGGTGATTCAAACGCCCACCCTGGATCACCTGGCCCGCTTGGGCACGCGCTTTAACCGGGCTTACTCGGAGTCACCGATTTGCATTCCGGCGCGGCGCACCATGATGACCGGCCTGAGCCCACGCGCTCACGGTGACCGCATCTTCAAGCCGGCGCTGACCATGCCCAAGGTGCCGCTGCTGGCGCAAACCTTCCGCGATGCGGGTTATCAGACGCAGGCGGTGGGCAAGCTGCATGTCTATCCGCCGCGTGACCGCATCGGTTTTGACGATGTCCGCCTGGCCGAAGAGGGGCGGCCCAAGCTCGGCGCGATCGACGACTATGAGGTGTACCTCAGCGAGCAGGGGCACGCGGGCGAGCAGTTCATGCATGGCATGAACAACAACGACTACATGAGCCGCGCCTGGCATTTGCCCGAGGCCTTGCACGTCACCAACTGGATCACGCGCGAGACGGCCAAGGTGATCAAGCGACGCGATCCGACGCGCCCCTCGTTTTGGCATGTTTCCTACACCCACCCCCATCCGCCGTTGGCGCCGCTGCAAGCCTATCTGGACCTGTACCGGGACCTGCCCATCGATATGCCGGTGCGCGCGAGCTGGGAGGCGCAGGACAACATCGCGGCGCTGCAGGCCGTGCGCCGTTATTGGCAGGTGCCCGATCAGCCGCATGTGCATCGCTTGCTGCGGCAGGCGTTTTACGCGCTGTGCACCCATGTCGATCATCAGTTGCGCATCATTTGGGGCACGCTGCGCGAAGAAGATTTGCTCGACGACACCGTGATCCTGCTCACCGCTGACCACGGCGACATGCTGGGTCATTTTGGCCTGTGGGCCAAGCGGCTGTTCTACGAGGGATCGAGCGCCATTCCCATGATCTTGGTCGGCGCAGCCGGCGACCGTCGGGTCAAAGCCAACCACGTCGACTCTCGGCTGGTCGGGCTGCAGGACATCATGCCCACGCTGCTGGATCTGGCCCACATCCCGATCCCCGAAGGTGTGGAGGGGCTGTCCATGGTGTCTGAGCGGCGGCGCGAATTTTTTTACGGCGAGTGCCGCGAAGACGACGGCGCCAGCCGCATGCTGCACGACGGACGCTACAAGCTCATTTGGTATCCGGCGGGCAACCACCTGCAGCTGTTCGACCTCGAGAGCGATCCGCAGGAGCAGGTCAATCTGGCCACGCAGGCTGAGCACAAGACGCATGTCTCGCGCCTGTCGGCCGAGTTGATCCGGCATCTCAATGGCGACGACCTGCAGTGGGTGCGCAAAGGCCGCTTGATCGGCTACCCATTTGAGGCCGGGCCCTTTGTGGCCGACCGGGCCATGTCCGGGCAGCGCGGCTTGCATTTCCCCCAGCCCCCCATGGACCCTGCGGCCACCATGGTGGGCGCACCCTGATTTTTTAGAGTATCTATTACCAAGGAGCACATGCCATGAACAACAGACGGCGGGTTTTACGGGCGGGCGGCGCGATTTTGGCTGCGCCCTGGGCGCTGCAAGCGCGGGCACAGGCCTCGTCCGATCGGCCGATCCGCCTGCTGGTGGGCTTTGCCCCGGGCGGTGCGGTCGACAGCGTCGCGCGCCTGCTGGCGGTGCCGATGTCCGAAATCCTGGGCCAAAGCGTCGTGGTGGAAAACCGACCCGGGGCATCGGCCAATATTGCCGCCATGAATCTGGTGCAATCGCCAGCCGATGGTCTGACGGTGCTGATGGGCGCTTTTGCGCACAGCGTCAATCCCGCCCTGATGAAGATCGGCTACGAGCTCTCCGAGCTGCAGCCGCTGCTGCAATTGACGCGGGTGCCGACCATCTTGCTGGTCCACAAGGACAGCCCCTACCGCACGGCCGCCGAACTGGTGGCCGGTGGTCGCGCCAAACCGCAGGGGCTGAGCTATGGCTCCGGTGGCAGTGGCACGGCTTCGCACCTGGCCCCCGAGTTGTTTGCCCGGCGTGTGGGCCTG
>CANHBU010000039.1 GCA_947458345.1 Comamonadaceae bacterium | reverse complement strand
AGGCCATCGGCGGCTGCTCGGCGGTGGAGACCGAAAACTCATCGGCCTCCCAATGGCCACTGATCATCAGCACTGCACGCGGCTTTTGCGGCAGTCGGGCGGGCAAGGCGGAGAGTTCGCGCGCGGTGCGGGCAAACATGTCGCGCATGCCCTCGACCCAGGGCCAGGGGCCGCCGCCGTGGGAGACAAAATAAACCGGCATGGGCTTCATGGCGTCAGAGGTCTTGCATTTCAAGTTGCGGGTTTTAGCACAGGCCGACGTGCCGGCCAGGGCGCAGCCGTGGACAGGGTATAAACAGCGCTGTTTTTCACGCATCAGACAAGGACATGTCATGAATCGAGGCAAGGTGGCCATGGTCACCGGTGCGGCCCAGGGCATTGGGCGGGCGATTTCACAGCGCTGGCTCGAGCAAGGCGGCAGCTTGCTGGCCGTCGATGTGCAGGCCCAGGCCTTGCAAGAGCTGCAAGCGCTCTGGCCCGAGCAGGTGGCCTGTGCGGTCCTCGATGTCACCGCCGACGATGCGCCGGCGCAGGCCATGGCGCTGGCGCGCTCGCGCTTTGGTCGGCTCGATGCGCTGATCAACAACGCGGGCATCGGGCGGCCCAAGGCCATGCACCTGACCGACGATGCCGAACTCGACCGCTTTCTGGATGTCAACCTGCGCAGCGTGTTTCGCTTCTCGCGCGAGGCTCTGGGCCTGCTCGAGCCAGGCGCTTGCGTGGTGCACGTGGCCTCGACCTTCGGCCTGATGGGCAACCCGGGCGCCTCGGCCTATGCGGCGACGAAGGCTGCGCTGATCGGTTTGACCCGGCAGATGGCCGTCGATTACGGGCCCAAGGGGCTGCGCATCAATGCGGTGGCCCCCGGTCTGATTCGCACCCCGCTGATCGAAGACCGGCTCGAGCAAGCGGCCTTTCGGCGCCTGATGGTCGACACCATTCCCTTCCCGCGCATGGGCCGGCCCGAGGATGTGGCTGGCGCGGTGGCTTTTTTGTGCTCTGACGATGCCTCGTTCATCAACGGCCATGTGCTGGTCATTGACGGCGGCTGGAGCGCCACCAACTGGATCGGCTAGGCGAGGTCTGCGCGGGTCGCTTGGGTTCTGAGGCGATTGCCGTGTCCCGTCACGGCGCACGCGGCCAAAGGCCGCTCGCCGCAATGACGGGGCTTTGCCGCCCCTGCCCAGAACTCGCAGCTGCGCTGCAGGGCCCGGTAGCGATGCCCGAGTAAGTCCTGTTTGTTCTATTGACAGGACAAATGCCCCAAGGGAAGATGGCGCCATCTTCACTTTTTTACCGTTTGCGCTATGGAACATTCAGACAAGAGCGCCCGGCAGTTGTTTGCCGCGGTCAAGGCCAATCCCACCCGCAAGCGCTTCGGTTTTGGCCGGATGCCAGCGCTGATCAATATCGATCTGCAAAAGGCCTACACCTGCGTGGGTGAATTTGCCACCGCCTACGAGACCGACCCACGCCAGCTCGAGTACGTCAATCAGCTGGCCGAAGCCTTTCGCCGCAAGGGCTTTCCGGTGGTTTGGACCTATGTGGCCTATATGGAGTCGGGCGAGGACTGTGGCGTCTGGGGCACCCGCACCAACACGCCCGATTCGCTGCAAAACATCAAGGTCGGCAGCCGGCGCGCCGAGTTTGACGACCGGCTGGTGATCGACCGGCAGCGTGACATCATCATCAACAAGCGCATGGCCTCGGCGTTTTTTGAAACCAATCTCGGGTCGATCTTCACCTTCCATGGCGTCGATACCTGCGTGATCACCGGCGGCTCGACTTCGGGCTGCGTGCGTGCCACAGTGGTCGACAGCCTGCAGCGCAGCTTTCGCACCATCGTGCCCGAGCAGTGCGTGGCCGACAAGCACGAGTCGCCGCACTTTGCCAACCTTTACGACATGATGCTCAAGTACGCCGATGTGCTGTCCATCGAGGAGACGCTCGAGCAGCTCGCACGCGTGGCGGCGCGCGGGGCGGCATCTTGAGCGCGCTGCCCTCCCGGCGCGATCCGGGCTTTTACGATTACCTGCCTTACAACGACCGACCGGTGATTCGCTGGCCGGGCGGTGCGCGGGTGGCCTTCTGGGTGGCGCCCAATGTCGAGTTTTATGAGCTCAACCCGCCGCGCAATCCGGCCCGTGCGCCCTGGGCTCGGCCCGCGCCGGATGTGCTGAACTACTCCTACCGCGACTACGGCAACCGCACCGGCTTTTGGCGCATGCTCGATGTGATGAAGCGCTGCAATATGCGCGGAAGCGTCTCGCTCAATGTGGCCATGTGCGAGCATCACCCGGAGGTGATCGAAGCGTGCGCTAAGGAAGACTGGGAGTTTTATTCGCACGGCACCTACAACACCCGCTACCTGATGGGCATGAACGAGGACCAGGAGCGCCAAGTCATCCAAGACTCGATCGACACGATTAAAAAGCACACCGGCCAAAAGCTCGACGGCTGGCTCGCGCCGGCGCTGACCTATACCGAGCGCACCATGGATCTGGTGGCCGAGATGGGCTTGACCTATGTGTGCGACCTCTTTCATGACGACCAGCCCGGGCCGGTCAAAGTCAAAAAGGGCACCCTGACCAGCATCCCTTACTCGCTGGAGATGAACGACACCATCGTCTACAACGTCAACCTGGTCTCGCCGCGCCGCTATGGCGACATCCTCAAGCGCCAGTTCGACCGCCTCTATGAAGAAGGCGAACACTCCGGCACGGTGATGTGCATCCCTCTGCACCCCTACCTGATCGGTCAGCCCTACCGCTTGGCCGCCTTTGAGGAAGCGCTGGCCTACATCACCGGCCACGACAAAGTCTGGCTGGCCACCGGCCGCGAGATCGCGCAGTATTTCAATGAGAACTACCACGCCGCCTTCATGGCAGCGGGTCAGGCTGTGGGAGAGGCGCCATGAGCGAAGCGCCGAGCCGCCTCAAGCAAGCGAACACCCCCTTGGGGGGCAGCGGGTACACGCCAGTGACCCGCGTGGGGGTCCAATCATGAGCAGCAAACCCTTGCCCGAAGACTATCTGTCCTATCCGCTGCGTCGCTATGGCATGGACCATGACCGCTACGACTGGTCGATGTTGCCCCGTCGCAAGCCGGTGGCCTGGCCCGGTGGGGCGCGCATCGCCCTGTGGGTGGTGCCGGCGCTGGAGTGGTTCCCGCTGAACATGTCGGGCCAGCCGTTTAAGCCACCGGGCGCGATGCAGACTGCCTACCCAGACCTGCGTCACTACACCTTGCGTGACTATGGCAACCGGGTGGGTATCTTTCGCATCATGAAGGCGCTCGAGCGCCATGGCATCCCGGCCACGGTGGCGGTTAACGCGGCGGTGGCGGTGCGCTACCCCGCGCTGCTGGAGCAGTGCAAGCGTTGGGGCTGCGAGATCATCGCCAACGGTCTGGACATGGATCACCTGCACCATGGCGGCCTCGATCCGGCCGAGGAAAAGCGCTGGATCGAGCAGAGCCTGGCGGTGCTGCGCCAGGCCTCTGGTCAGCCGGTGCGCGGCTGGTTGTCGCCGGCCAAATCGGAGTCTTTCCAGACCCTGGACCTGCTGGCCCAATCTGGCCTGGATTATGTTTGCGACTGGGTCAATGACGACATGCCCTATGCGATGCGGACCACGGCTGGCTCCTTGGTGGCGATGCCGCATCCGGTGGACATTGATGACTACACCATCTTGGTCAACAACCACCACACCGAAGACGACTTTCGCGACCAGGTGATCGACCACTTTGATGTGCTGTACCGCGAGGCCAGCGCCGACAACGGCCGGGTGATGGCGATCTCGCTGCACCCCTGGGTGATCGGGCAGCCCTATCGCATCCGCGCGCTGGAGGAGGCGCTGGCCCACATCATGCGTCACCGGGGCGTCTGGGCCGCCACCGGCTCGCAGATCCTTGATGCTTGGCGCGCTCAGCAGGGCTGAATGTCCAAGACTGCCGCGCAGCGCCCAGCGCAGACCCTCACGGGTCTGCCCGCGCTAGCGTTGGCCGGCGACCTCGGCCAGGTCGTTCCAGACGTCCTGGCGCTGGATCAGGCCGGCGGCCACTTCGAAGCGATCGATGAAGCGGATGCCGGCAAACGGCGTGCCGTCAAGCCACACGCCATCAAGTGTGCCGCTGCAGTAAACCACGGTGGCCTCTTGTCCCCAGCATTCGTCGAAGCGTTCGAACTTCTTGCCGATCCGGCTGTAGCGCCCTTTGGCCCAGTCCAGCAGCTCGGCAAAATCGCGCATCGGCGCGGCGCCGGGGAAGGTCATCACAAATCCCGGCGCCAGCAACTGGCGTGCCGCCTCGAGATCGCGCGCCTGCATGCGCTCGAGAAACTGGCGCACCAGCGCGCTGGCTTCGGGCACTTCCGGCCCGCCCTCCGTGAAACGCCGGCCATCTCGTTGATAGGTCGCCGCCTCGTTGACAAACACCGTGGTGCCCGCATCGGAGGCGGCAATCACCGAGCGCACGGTGCGCGCGGTGCGCTCGACCAGCCGCTCGCGCGCTTGTGGGCTGTAGCCGGGCAAAAGGGTGATCGATACAACGGGCATGGGCGGTCTCCGGCGGTCGGTATGAAGGAGCCCCATTTTGCCGTCTCGGCCGGCGGCGGGCGCAGCGCATGAGTGCGATCGCCGGTCATGAGCGCATCGCCTACTCGGCCTTGCCCGATCGAGTGGGCTTGCGCTGGCCGGGCGGGGCCAGAGTGGCCGTCTGGGTGGCGCCCAACATCGAGCACTACGAGTACCTGCCCGAGTTGGTCCGCGTGCGCAACCCCTGGCCCAGAGTGCCGCATCCTGATATCCTGGGCTACGGCCTGCGCGACTATGGCAACCGGGTGGGCGTGTGGCGCCTGATGGCCTTGTTCGACCGTTTGCAGCTGCCCATCACGGTGTCGCTGTCCATGGCTGTCCTGGATCTGTACCCCGAGATTGCGCAGGCCATGCTCGAGCGGCAGTGGGAGTTCATGTCGCATGGCCTGTACAACACCCGCTACCACTGGGGTCTGAGCCAGGACGAGGAGCTCGAGGCCATCGAGCAGTGCCAGCAAATTCACCTGCGGCACACGGGCCGGCGGCTGCCGGGCTGGTTTTCTCCCGCCGCCTCCAACACCGTGCACACCCCCGACCTGGTGGCCCAAAGCGGCATCGCCTACCTGTGTGACCTCTACCATGACGAGCAGCCCACCGAGATCCGGGTGCGCCGCGGCGAGCTGATCAGCTTGCCTTACTCGATGGAGATCAACGACAGCATCGCCTGGCGCCGGGGCATCGAGGCGCAGGCTTTCGCGCAGAAAATCCGCGACGAATTCGACGTGCTGTACGCCGAAGGCGCGGTGCACGGGCGGGTGATGAACATCGCCGTCCATCCTTTCATCATGGGCCAGCCCCACCGCATCGAGGCGCTCGAGCAGGCTCTGAGCTACATTGCGCAGCACGAGGGCGTCTGGTGGGCCACCGGCTCGCAGATCGTGCAGCATTACCGTCAACATCTGGCCAAGGACCGTTCATGAGCGCCACCCAAGACTACATCCGTGATTTCATGAGCGAGCCGGTGATCGAGTCCAGCGGCGCGGCCTTGCTCATCATCGACATGCAATACGCCACCGGTTCGCGCCACGGCGCGCTCGGCCGCACCCTCAAGGCCCAGGGCTCCCGTGTGGCCGATTACCGATTCGCCCGCATCGAGTCCACGGTGCTGCCCAGCATCGTGAGGCTGCGCGCGCATTTCCACCAGCTCGGGCAGCCGGTGGTCCATGTGACGCTCGGGGCGGCCCACAGCGACGCCAGCGACGCGCCGCGCCACATGCGCAAGCTGCTGGCCAGCTGCAACAACCATGTGGGCAGTCGCGACCACGAAATTCTCGATGAGCTCAAACCCGTGGCGGGCGAGCATGTGCTGCGCAAGACGACGGTGGGCGCTTTTGCCTCAACGGCCATCGACAGCCTGCTGCGCTCGCTCGGTGTCGATCAGCTCTACATGGTGGGGGTGTCGACCAATATGTGTGTCGAGACCACGGCTCGCGAGGCGGCCGACCGCGGCTACCAGGTCACGCTGGTGGAGGACGCTTGCGGCACCACCTTTGAAGACCTGCATCAGGTGACCATGCGCAACTTTCAGCGCCTCTTTGGTCGGGTTGCCTCTACCGCCGAGGCGATCGCTGAACTGCAGGAGGCGTCATGAAGCAGCGGGTCTTGGTGGTCGTTCCTTTTGCCATGTCCGCTCAGAGCCTGGCGCTGCGCCAGGAGCAGCTCGAGGGCATCGCTTTGTCGCCGCAGCTGCAGTTTGAGTTCCGTCCGGTCAAGGCGGGCCCGCTCAACTATTCCAGCCACCATGACTTCGTGCTGGCCGATGCCGCCAACTTCGAGGCAGGCTGCCGGGCGCAGGACGAGGGCTTTGCGGCAGTGTGCATCGACACCATGAGCGATTCGGGCGTGGCGGCGCTGCGCTCGGTGCTCGACATCCCGGTCTTTGGGCCAGGCAAGGTATCCATGCTGGCCGCCCTGATGCTGGGTGAGCGTTTTTCGGTTCTGACCATGGCCAGCCGTTGGAAGCCGCTGTACAAAAAGGCACTGGACGAACTCGGTCTGCACCACAAATGCGCCTCGGTGCGCGCCATTGAGGTGGCGCCCGACAACCACGCCCTGCTCTCGGGTAAAGAGGAAGATGTGTTTCCCTTGCTGGAGGCGGCGGCGCGGCGCGCCATCGACGAAGACGGTGCCGAAGTGATCATCCTGGGCTCGACCACCATGCACCAGTCGCACGCCTGGCTCAGCCAGCGCTTGCCTGTGCCCGTCATCAACCCTGGCCCCTTGAGCTACAAGATGGTTGAAGCCGCCCTGGGTCTGAACTTGAGCCACAGCCGGCAGGGCTATCCCAAGCCCATGCATCCCCGGCTGGACATGCTGCAGGCCATGATGACTGCCGCCGCACAGTCGGTGGCGCGCCCCTGATCGCGGGTCCTTGTTGAGGAGACCAGACATGCCCAAGCTGTTGACACCCGATCAGGTGCAAGCTTACGAGCACGACGGATTTGTCTATCCGATAGATGTCCTGGATGCCCAGGAGGTGCGATCCCACCGGCAGGACCTCGAAGACTGGGAGCGCCAGCGCGGTGCGCTGATCGACTTTCCGGAGAAGTCCAAGAGTTATTTGCTCTTTAATTGGGCCGATCAGTTGGTCCATCACCCGCGCATCCTCGATGCGGTGGAAGATGTGATCGGGCCGGACATCCTGGTCTACCACTCCACGCTCTTCGTCAAAGAGGCCCACACGCCGGCCTATGTGCGCTGGCACCAGGACAGCACCTACTTTTACTTGCAGCCGCACCTGCACGTGACGGCCTGGGTGGCCCTGTCCGAGGCCAGCGTGAAGGCCGGTTGCATGCAGGCTTTGCCCGGCAGTCACCGCTGGGGCGCCTTCGAGCACGACGACCGACCCGAGCCGATGAACATGATTCGCCGGGGCCAGGGTATCAGCGGGCGCTTCGATGACGCTCAGGGCCAGTTCATGCCGGTGGCGGCCGGTCAGATGTCGCTGCATCACACCGATCTGGTTCACGCATCGGGCGGCAATGACAGCGATGACCGGCGCTTGGGCTATGCCATCAGCTACATCCCGGCTCACGTGCGGCCGGTCGGGACAGTTCGGCCCTCGGCGCTGCGGGTGCGGGGCCGAAGCCACGGCCATTTCATCGAGGAAGAGCGACTGGTGCAAGCCGGCTCGCAGGCCGCGCGAAGCAGTCACTCGCAGGCCTTGGCCTTGTTTCGGTCCTTGCAGGACGCCGGCTTTCAGGCATCGGTCCCAACCCCTGACCACCCTTAGGAGAACGCGCAATGAATCGCCACCTGGACGCACCCGGCCTGCAAGCCTTGGTCGAGCGTTACTTTGCCGCGGTCGACGGCCGGGATCTGGCCGGCACACTGGCCTGCTTTGCGCCCGATGCCCGCTTTGGCATCGCCAACCATGGCGTCTTCTACCAGGGCCGCGACACCGAAGTGCGGGGCATGTACGAGCGGCTCGCTGATCGCTACGCCCGCGTCTGGCATGGCGACTTTGACCATGTTTTTGATGTCCCGGCCCAGCGGGTGGCCAGCCGCTTCCGGGTAGAAAACACCACCCATGAGGGCGAGAAGCGGTTGAAGAACAACTGCAATTTCTTCGCGCTTCGCGACGGGCTGTTTCAGGAAGTTTTTGTCTACATGAGCGGGGAAAACTCGCTCCAATAGGGTTGGCCTCAGCAGGCTTTTGTCCTTGGCTCCCAGGCGCTGCGCCTCAATTGGCGTTGGCCAATGCAGGTCTGGACAGCAAGCCCAGCCAGTGCTCCAGTGGCACTTGCAGGCGGGCCAGGCCCAGGGTGGCTTCGAGCAGGTCACGGCCATGCGCGGCGGGCCAGATGCGCCCAGTCAGGTCCATGAACTTGCTGCGCAGCTCCTCTCGGGTGTAGGGCGAAGCATCGTCACCCCGGTTGACGCCGGCCTCACCGACCCGCTGGCTGCCGTCTTTGAGGGTCAGCACCACGCGCGATGGGCGCTCCATGGGCAGGCGCTGGCTCATGGCGGGGTCGTGTCTGACCCTTACCTTGGCCGCCAGCGCCAGCACCGCCGGATCGCGCACCGCATCCCAGGTGAAGCTGGCCAGGGCGCTTGAACCATTGACGATGCGAGTGGCCACCGCAAAAGGAACCGAGAACTTGGCGGCCAGGGTATTGGCCGGCGCCGGATCGCTCAGTTCAGCAGCCAGGTGGTAGGTCAGCACCTCGATGCGCTCGATCGCATCGGCCGCCGGTAGGCCTGCCTGCGCCGCCAGCAGGTCCAGCGCATCGAGCGTGCCGTGGTTGTAGCGGCAGCACGAGTGCAGCTTGAAGTAGTTGTGCATCAGGTGCCAGTCTTGGCCCAGGTCCGCGATCACCGCTGCCGGATCGAAGTGCTCGGAGGCGACCTTGCCCAGCAGCGAGGCCGGCCCGTCGCGCTCGCCGCTAAAGCCACACTCGGCCAATTGCAGCGCCAGCAGGCCGTTGCGGTTGCTCAGGCCGGCATAGGTGTTGCGCACCAGCCCGCCTTCGAGCATGGTCTGCTTGGAGGTGGCGGTGGTCAGGGAGGAGGCGATGTTGAGGGTCTGGCGCATGTCGCTGGCACTCAGGCCGGCGATGCGGGCGCAGGCTGCTCCTGCCCCAATGGTGCCCCAGGTGCCGTGCGGATGCATGGCTGAGCGCAGCTGGGAAGCGGCACCCAGCCGCGACCCGACCTCGTAGCCCACCACCACGGCCGCCAGGACGTCTTGGGCGCTGACTGCGCGCTCCTGGCTCAAGGCGATGGCCGCCGGGATCACGTGGACCGCCGGATGGCCGCGAGAAAAACGGTTGCCCTCATCCATTTCCAAAAAGGTGCCGGCCGTGCCGTTGATGAAGGCCGCAGACTCGCAGCTGCTGCGCCGGCCCAGTCCGATGAGATCGGCCGACTCCACCGCAGGCTGGCGTGCGGCGATGGCCCGCAGCTCGGGCTCGGCCGAGCCTGCGGCGATGGCGGCCACGGTATCGGCCAAGATCCAGCCCAGCTGCTCGTGAACCTCATGGGGCAGGGCGCGGTAATCGAGAGTGGCGCAAAAGGTGCTGAGTCGATCGAGATAGTCCATAGGGTGATGTCCTGAAAAAAACAGCTCAATCTGCGCTCGGTTGGCCGGCGGCGCAGCGACGCCAGATTGCATCGGGGGTGCTCATTTGCAGCCCAGGGATTTGCGCGAGCGCGTCCAGCAGTTCGCGCAGATACCGAATCCGGCTGGGCATGCCCCACAGCCACGGATGCAGGCCCAGGCCCATCACCGCACTGCGGCCACTGGCCTGGCATTCAGCGGCCAGGCGCTGCGCGGCCTGCTGCATTTGCCGGGCATGCTGAGCCGGCTCCAAAGGTCTGAACCACTGCGCCTGCACATCGTCCCACTCGCTCGACAGCGGCACGGCCAAGAGGCGCCGGCCGCTTGCGCCGGCCGGCTCGAGCCAGTAGGGCTGATCGTCGTTGCCCCAGTCCAGGGT
>CANHBU010000038.1 GCA_947458345.1 Comamonadaceae bacterium | reverse complement strand
GTCTCGGGTTTGCGCAAGCCTTGGCTGCGTTTGTCCAGCAGGGGCGCAAGGGCAATGCCGTCGATCAAGTCCACCGGGTCGAGCACATTGCCCTCGGACTTGCTCATTTTTTTGCCCTGGGCGTCGCGCACCAGACCGTGGATGTACACATCCCTGAAAGGCACCCGGCCGGTGAAGTGCGTGGTCATCATGATCATGCGGGCGACCCAGAAGAAGATGATGTCGTAGCCGGTGACCAGCACGCTGCTGGGCAGGTAGAGGTCGTAGTCGCTGGTCGCCTCAGGGCTTTGGGTGGCTTGGGGCCAGCCCATGGTGCTAAAGGGCACCAGGGCGCTGGAATACCAGGTGTCGAGCACGTCGTCGTCGCGCCGCAGGGTCTTGCCCGGCGCCTGCGCTTGGGCGTCAGCCAGGCTGCGGGCCACATACACCTTGCCGTCTTCGTCGTACCAGGCCGGGATCTGGTGGCCCCACCAGAGCTGGCGCGAGATGCACCAGTCCTGGATGTTGTTCATCCACTGGTTGTAGGTGTTGACCCAGTTCTCGGGCACAAAGCGCACCTGGCCCGACTGCACCGCATCGATGGCTTTTTGCGCGATGCTCTTGCCCGTTGGGTCCTGTGGGCTGACTTGGTTCATCGCCACAAACCATTGGTCGGTCAGCATGGGCTCGACCACCTGGCCGGTGCGCGCGCAAAGGGGCAGCATCATTTTGTGCGGCTTGATCTCGAGCATCAGCCCCTGGGCCTGCAAATCGGCATTGACGGCCTTGCGGGCCGCGAAGCGATCGAGCCCGCGGTAGGGTGCGGGCGCGCTGTCGTTGACCTTGGCATCGAGCGTGAAGATGGTGATCAGCGGCAGACCGTGGCGCTGGGCGCAGGCGTAGTCGTTGAAGTCGTGCGCGCCGGTGATCTTGACCACACCCGAGCCGAAGTTGCGGTCCACAAAGTCGTCGGCAATGATGGGAATTTGCCGGTTGCACAGCGGCAGATCGACCGTCTTGCCCACCAGGTGCTTGTAGCGTTCGTCTTCGGGGTGGACGGCCAGTGCGCCATCGGCCATCATGGTTTCGGGCCGCGTGGTGGCGATCGTCATGCCTTTTTGGGCAGTGCCTTCGATCGTTTGGGGGCCGTCGGCGAAGGGGTAGCAGATGTAGTGCATGAATCCATCGGATTCTGTGGCTTCAACCTCCAGGTCAGACACCGCACTCATGAGCACCGGATCCCAGTTGACCAGGCGCTTGCCCCGGTAAATCAGGCCCTGCTCGTAGAGCTGCACAAAGGTCTCAGTCACCACCTTCGAGAGCTTGTCGTCCATGGTGAAGTATTGGCGCGACCAGTCCACGCTGTCGCCCATGCGGCGCATCTGCTCGGTGATGGTGTTGCCCGATTGCTCTTTCCACTCCCAGACCTTGGCCACGAAGTTTTTGCGCGCCTCTTGCGGCGTCGGACCCATGGCATGGCGGCCTATGCCTTGCGCCTGCAACTGACGCTCGACCACGATCTGCGTGGCAATGCCGGCATGGTCGGTGCCCGGCACCCACAGTGTGTTGTGGCCGCGCATGCGGTGGTAGCGCGTCAAGCTGTCCATGATGGTCTGGTTGAACGCATGGCCCATGTGCAGCGTGCCGGTCACATTGGGCGGCGGCAGCTGGATGCAAAACGAGGCCTGTCCGGCCTGGGGCTGCCCGCTGCCGCGATGGCCGGCTGCGCCGTAGCCTCTTTTCTCCCATTCAGGCCCCCAGTGCGCCTCCAGCGCCGCCGGTTCGAAGGATTTGGCCAGCGATTGCAGGCCAGGTTGCTGGGGGCGGGTGTCGGGGGAGGAATTCATGGCAGAGGGCGCTCGGTTGCGGGCGCAGGGTGCGCAGCGGGGAAAACCTTCGATTTTAGCCAGCGCCCCTTTTTGGCGACCTTTGCCGACCTTTATCGAGCTCTACCGACCTTTGCACCCTGACCGAGCTCGGCTTGGGTGGCCCCGAGGACCTGCCTTGCTGCAGCGTTTTCGCCCTGGCAGGCGCGCCCAAGCCCTGGCTCAATCGTTTTTTGGCTGCCGTGGCCGAGGTCATTGCCACGCCCGAAGCGGGCCATCAGCACAGCCAAATGGGCTCCACGGCGGCCCACATGTTGCCCGATTGGCGCGGCCGACGCGAGCGTGCCCAGGCCCAAGTTTGGGCTTGCATCATTCGAGGTGAGCGGTTCCCAGCCCCAGTGATTCGCTCGGGAATTGGGGTCCGGCTGCCTCGCCGAGCCTCGCTTGAATCTTTAAAAAATTTGAAAAAGCGACCATCTGCTCGCTTTTTTCATGCAAATGATGCCTTTTTTGATCGATTAAACTTTTCTTTACCGGCTGAGCGTTCAATAGTGCCCCTTAATTGAGGGTATTGAGACTTGCTATTGGACGCTTGGACCGGATTCCCGCTATCGTTTGGTTTGTCAGAAGCTTGTCAAGGCGCTTCAGGCAGTTCCTTTTTTAGTCTGATTTCATCAACCAGGAGATTTCCATGGCAGCTCTCAAAGGCTCCAAGACGGAAGAAAACCTCAAGGCCGCCTTCGCAGGCGAGTCTCAGGCCAACCGCCGTTACCTGTACTTCGCGAACAAGGCCGACGTGGAAGGCCAGCCCGATGTGGCGGCCCTGTTCCGCTCGACCGCAGAAGGAGAAACCGGCCACGCCCACGGCCACCTGGAGTGGCTCGAGCAGTGTGGCGATCCGGCCACCGGCATGCCCTTCGGTGCGACCCGCGACAACCTGGCCAGCGCCGTTGCCGGCGAGACGCACGAGTACACCGACATGTACCCGGGCATGGCCAAGACCGCCCGCGAGGAAGGTCATGACGAAGTGGCCGATTGGTTTGAGACGCTGGCCAAGGCCGAGCGCTCGCACGCCAACCGCTACGCCAAGGCTCTGGTCGATCTGAAAGACTGATCGCGCCACCACCGCGCGGCTGCCCTCCCGGGCGGCCGCCTGCACACCCCAGGTGCTGAAGGCCTCACCCTGGGGTGTGTGGTTTGGGCAAGGGCTCTGCTGCAGAGCCCTTGCCCAAACTCTTGAGGGGCGCTGCGGCGCCCGTCCCCCAACTGCACTTCAAGCGAGACCCGCCATGGCCACCGAAGGCAATCTGCAGGCGCCCACGCGCCACCCGATCGACTGGCAGAACCCCGAGTTCTACAACGAAGAAGCCACTTTCGCGGAGATGGAGCGCATCTTCGACATCTGCCACGGCTGCCGGCGCTGCGTGAGCTTGTGCGGCTCTTTTCCGACCTTGTTCGACTTGGTCGACGAGGGCCCCACGGGCGAGCTCGACGGCGTGGACAAGAAGGATTTTTGGAAGGTGGTCGACCAGTGCTACATGTGCGACCTGTGCTACCTGACCAAGTGCCCCTACGTGCCCCCGCACGAATTCAACCTGGATTTTCCGCACACCATGCTGCGGGCCAAGGCGATCAAGTTCAAAAAGGGCGAGGTCGGTGCGGCCGAGCAGTTTTTGGCCTCCACCGACGTGCACGGCTCGTTTGCCGGTATTCCCATCGTGGTGCAGGCGATCAACGCGGTCAACAAGACCCAGGTGGCGCGCAAGGTGATGGAGTCGACTTTGGGCGTCGATCAGCACGCCTGGCTGCCTTCCCTGGCTACGCGCAAGTTCCGCTCGAGCGCGCCCGAGTCGCCGCCGCATCCGGTCAAGGACGGCGCCAACACGCCGGGCAAGGTGGTGATTTATTCGACCTGCTACATCAACTACAACGAGCCGGGCATCGGCCATGACCTGCTCAAGATCCTCGACCACAATGAGGTGCCCTACGTGCTCGTCGAGAAGGAAAAATGCTGCGGCATGCCCAAGCTTGAGCTCGGTGACCTCGAGTCGGTCGATCAAAGCAAGCAGGCCAACATTCCGGTGCTGGTCAAGTACGCGCGCGACGGGTTTGCCATTCTCAGTGCGGTGCCCAGCTGCACCTTGATGTTCAAGCAGGAAATCCCGCTGATGTACCCGGACGATGCCGATGTGCAGCTTGTCAAGCAGCACATGTGGGATCCGTTTGAGTACCTGATGGCCCGCAAGCGTGACGGCCTGCTCAAAACCGAGTTCGAGCAGCCCCTGGGCAAGATCAGCTACCAGATCCCCTGCCACGGCCGGGTGCAAAACATCGGCAAAAAGACCGAAGAGATGCTCAAGATGGTGCCGGGCACCAGTGTCCACACTCATGAGCGGTGCTCGGGCCATGCGGGCACTTTTGGTGTCAAGAAGCCCTTCCACGATCAGGCCATGAAGATCGGCAAGCCCCTGTTCAAAGCGATGGCCAAGCACAAGGACGGCGGTCTGCCCGATGTGATCTCCAGCGACTGCCCGCTCGGTGGGCATCACATCGCCCAGGGCTTCGAGGTCAATGCGCTGGGCCAGGTGCCGCAGCAGCATCCCCTGACGCTGATCCGCACCGCTTACGGACTCAAATAATGTTTGCAGGCCGCAGCGCCGCCCCGGCGGTGCTGCGCCTGTTGTGATCCCAAGGAAATCGACCATGCAAATGACCGGAAAAGTCACCCGTGAGAGCCTCATGACGCTGGAGTCTTACAGCAAATGGCGCAAGGACAACAAGCCAGCCGTGGTCCAGCATCGCAAGCTGCGCAGTGTGCAACTGGGCGACCATCTCAATATCCAGTTTGAGAGCGAACTGACCATACGCTACCAAATCCAGGAGATGCTGCGCATCGAAAAAATCTTCGAGGAAGAGGGCATCGAACACGAAATCGAGGCCTATGCGCCGCTGGTTCCTGACGGCAGCAACTGGAAGGCCACCTTGCTCATCGAGTACCCGGACATCAACGAGCGCAAGCGCGAACTCAAGCGCCTGATTGGCGTGGAAGACCGGCTGTTTGTTGAGGTCGAGGGCGAAGGCCGCGTTTATGCGATTGCCGACGAAGACCTTGACCGTGAAAACGATGAAAAGACCTCGGCGGTGCACTTTCTGCGCTTTGAGTTCAACCGCGCCCAGTGCTCTGCTATCTTGGCGGGCGCTGGCGTCAAGCTCGGCTGCGATCACACCCATTACCCGGCGCACGTGACGATCGCGCCAGAGACGCTGGCGTCTCTGGCCGGTGATCTGCGCTAAGTTCCTGGGCTAGCGCGCCGAGGGCGGTGCTACCACAGGGGATGCGGTGCTTTCATTGGGGTGCAGCGCGGTCTGGGTGAGCCCCTGGCTGTGGGAGCCCCGGCCCATGGGCCGCTTGATTCAACGCCGCCAGCGCCGAGGGCCGCGCCGCAGCAAGCTTGGCGCCGCCTTCAGCGCATATTGATGCGCGCCTGCGGACCGAAAATGCCTTGCGCTTGGCGCGGCAGGCTGCGCCAGTAGGCGGGCCGGGCCTGCACCTGGCCGCCCAGAGCCGCTGCCGCCTGCCAGCCCCAGCGGGGCTGGTACAAAAAGGCGCGCGCCAAGGCCACCAGATCGGCATCGCCACGGGCAAGCACGCCTTCGGCCTGCTCGGGCTCGGTGATCAGGCCCACGGCAAAGGTGATCAGCCCCGAGCGCTCGCGCACCGCCCGGGCCAGATGGACCTGGTACTCGGGGCCGAGCGGGATTTTTTGCTGCGCCGAGACGCCGCCTGAGGAGATGTGCGCAAACTGCGCGCCCCTGGCCTTGAGCAGACAGGCCAGCTCTGCGGTTTCCTCGACGCTCCAGCCGCCTTCGACCCAGTCGGTGCCCGAGATGCGCACGCCCAGCGTGCCGCCAAAGGCGCTGCGCACCTCGTCGAACACCTCCAGCGTCAGTCGAATGCGGTTCTCGAAAGAGCCGCCGTAAGCGTCGCTGCGCTGGTTGGCCAGTGGCGAGAGAAACTGGTGCAAGAGGTAGCCATGCGCCGCATGCAACTCGATCGCCTCGATGCCGATGTCAGCGCTGCGCCGTGCCGCCGCCACGAAATCGCGGCGCACCTTGGCGATGCCCTGGGCATCGAGCGCGAGGGGCGCCGCCTCGTGCGGCAGGTGCGCCAGCGCGCTTGGTGCCAAAGGCGGCCAACCGCCTTCGCCCGCAGCGATCAGCTGGCCGCCGTCCCAGGGCGCCGCGCTGGAGGCTTTGCGGCCGGCATGCGCCAGCTGTATGCACACCGGCATGGCCGGCGCAAGCGCGCGCGCCCGATCGAGCTTGTCTTGCAAGGCGGCGGCGGTGGCATCGTCCCACAGGCCCAGGCAGCCGGGGGTGATGCGGCCTTCGGCGCTGACGGCGGTCGCCTCGAGCGTGAGCATGCCCGCGCCGCTGTTGAGCAACTGGCCCCAGTGCATCAGATGCCAGTCGGTGGCCCGGCCCTGCTCGGCCGAGTATTGGCACATGGGGGCAATGACGATGCGGTTGGCCAGGCTCAGCGGGCCCTGGGGCGCGTGGAAGGTCAGGGGTGAAAAAAGTTGGCTCACGGGGTTGCTCGCAAGAGGGTTCTAGAGGGCTCTGGAGGGCTCTGGAGGGTTCGGGAGGGTTCGGGAGGGTTCGGGGCTCGGGGGTTTTCAGTTTGGCAGCCCGAACTCGCCGGGGGGCTGTCTGATAATTGTCGGTCTTTCGTTCCTGCGCTGCTTTGCCCATGTTGTTTTTGCTCTCGCCTGCCAAATCACTCGACTATGAAACCCCGATCGGCAAGCTGCCGCACAGCCTGCCCGGTTTTGTCGAGCAGTCGAGCCAGTTGATCGATCTGCTTCGACAGCGCTCGCCGCAGCAGATTGCGCAGCTGATGGACCTGTCGGACAAGCTTGCCAGCCTCAACGTGGCCCGCTACGAAGCCTGGCGCCCCAAGTTCAGCGCGGCCAATTCTCGCCAGGCGCTGCTGGCGTTCAACGGCGATGTTTATGAAGGGCTGGACGCCAAAACGCTCAGCGCGGCGCAGCTCGATTGGGCGCAAGCGCATCTGTGCATCCTCAGCGGCCTGTACGGCGTGCTCAAGCCGCTGGATTTGATGCAGCCCTATCGGCTTGAGATGGGCACCGCCCTGGCCAATGCGCGCGGCAAGAACCTCTACCAGTTTTGGGGCCCGCAGCTGGCCCAATACCTCAATGAGCGCGCCGCGGCGCAGGCCGGTCCCATTGTCAATTTGGCCAGCGAGGAATACTTCAAGGCGGTCGACCTCAAGGCCTTGCAGGTGCCGGTGGTGCAGTGCGTCTTTGAAGAGTTCAAGGCCGGCAAGTACAAGATCATCAGCTTCATGGCCAAACGTGCCCGCGGCCTGATGGCGCGTTATGCGATTGAGAAAAAAATCAGCACGGTCAAGAAACTGCAGGGCTTTGACCGCGAGGGCTATGCCTTTGCGCCCGAGGCCTCGCAGCCCGATCGTTTGGTGTTTCGGCGCAGCCCGAGCAGCCCATGAGCTGGCGCGCGCTCACCGCTCGATACAGATGCCCGGACCGCCAGGCTGCATCTGGCCGATACTGGCCGCTACAAAGGCAGACATGAGCGAGCCCATCCGTATCGATCCACCGGCCAGCGTGGCGCAGTGGCTGCAGGCTCAGCGCGCGGCCGGCTTTGAGGGCCCCGCCCTCTACCAGTCCTTGCGCGAGGCCGGCTGGGACCACCTCAGCGCTTGCCAATGGACCGGCCTGACCCCTGCCGCTGCGTCCGAGGCGGTCAGCGTGCATGAGCGGCCCGTGCCTTGGCCGCAAGGTGCGGGCTCGCAGGTCTGGCTCGATGGTGGCGATCGGCAGGTGCAGGCACTGGCGGTGATGCGCGAGCCCAATGTCATCGTGCTGGGCCAATTGCTCGACGCGCAGGAATGCCAGGAGCTGATCGAGCAGGCCCGCCCGCGGCTGTCCCGCTCGCTGACGGTATCGGTCAAGACCGGCGGGCAGGAGGAGAACGCCGATCGCACCAGCCAGGGCATGTTCTTTGAGCGCGGCGAGACCGAGCTGATCGCTCGCATCGAGCAGCGCCTGGCCCATCTTTTGGGCTGGCCGATCGAAAACGGCGAGGGCTTGCAGATCCTGTGCTACGGACCGGGAGCCCAGTACAAGCCGCACTACGATTACTTTGATCCCAAGGAGCCCGGAACGCCCACGATTTTGCGCCGGGGCGGGCAGCGGGTGGCCACCGTGGTGATCTACCTCAACGAGCCGACCGCCGGCGGTGCGACGGTTTTTCCGGACGCCCAATTCGAATGCTTGCCCGTGCGCGGTAATGCGGTGTTTTTCAATTACAGCCGCCCCGATCCCTCGAGTGGTTCCTTGCATGCTGGCGCTCCCGTCATCGAGGGCCAGAAGTGGATCGCCACCAAGTGGCTGCGCGAAGCGCGTTTTGAATAGGACCTTGGGCCCGGCGATCATGAACACCCCTGAACAATCGACACTGGGCAAGACCTCGGCCTACCCCGATCGGTACGACCCGAGCCTGCTGTTTCCCATTGCGCGCGCGCCCAAGCGAGCCGAGATTGGCATCGATGCGCAGCCGCCTTTTATGGGGGCTGATCTGTGGACCGCGTACGAGCTCAGCTGGCTCAATTTGCGCGGTAAACCGCAGGTGGCGATCGCCCAGTTGGTGGTGCCATGCGAAAGCCCGAACATCATCGAGAGCAAGTCGCTCAAGCTCTACCTGGGCAGCTTGAGCAACACCCGCTATGCCGATGCCGCTGAGGTGCTTGCCTGCCTGAAGACCGATCTGGGCCAGGCGCTGTGGCAAGTGCAGGGGCAAGCGGCTGGGAGAGTGCAGGGGCAAGCGCCCCGGGGCGTGGGCCTCAAGCTGATCGCCCCCGAAGATTTTGCCGGCCAGCGCATCGCCGATCTCGAGGGACTGAGCCTGGACCGCCTGGACATCGAGTGCGATCACTACAGCCCGGCGCCCGAACTGCTTGCGGCCGCCTTTGGCGAGCAGCCGGTCAGCGAGATGCTCACCAGCGATCTGCTCAAGAGCAACTGTCTGGTTACCGGCCAGCCCGACTGGGGCAGTGTGCAGATCACCTACAGCGGCCCGCAGATTGATCAGGGCGGCCTGCTGCGCTATCTGGTGAGCTTTCGCAACCACACGGAGTTTCACGAGCAATGCGTCGAGCGCATCTTCATGGATGTGTGGACGCGCTGCAAGCCCACGCGCCTGGCGGTCTATGCCCGCTATACCCGGCGCGGCGGCCTCGACATCAATCCCTTTCGTACCAGCCAGCCGCAGGCCCTGCCGCCTTCGGTGCGCACCGCGCGGCAGTAGTTCTCGCGCGCTTGTTGCCGGCTCAGCTGAGCGCGTGCAGCGGGCACGCCTTACCATGCCAAGTATGGATGCTATTGGCTCTTTCGCCCGGCAGTTCAACCAGAGCTGCAGCTGTTTTTCAATCGACAAGGTGGCGCTGGCCCAGGCCCTGCAGGCCGAGTCGGTGCTGGCCGATTGGTGGCCGCACTGGCAGGACACCCATGCGCATCTTTTTTCCAACTGTGGGCTGTTCGTCAGCGACTCTGAGTTGCAGGCGATGCGGCAGGCGGTACAGGTGCTCAGTGAAGTGATGAGCTTGCCAGCCTGGCAAGCCTACGCCCTCTCGCACGACCCGCATCTGGCCCGCCATGCCCAGGGGCCGCGGGGGGTGTTCATGGGTTATGACTTTCACCTCACTGAGGCGGGCCCCCGGCTGATTGAGATCAACACCAATGCGGGCGGTGCCATGCTCAGTCTGGCTTTGGCGCGGGCCCAGCACGCCTGTTGCGATGCGGCGCGCACCTGGATGCGCACGGCCACGAATCTGGGCGCGATGGAGTCGCAGTGGCTCGAGATGTTTGCCCTGGAATGGGCGCGGCAGCGGCCGGTCGAGCCCTGGGTGCCGGCTGTGGGCGCGACGCGTCTGCTGGCCATCGTGGACGAGGACCCGACGCACCAGTACCTGTACCCGGAGTTCTTGCTGTTTCAAGACATGTTCAGGCGTGCCGGCGTTGCCGCCGAGATCCTCGCCCCGCACGACTTGAGCTGGACCGATGGCCAGTTGCAGCACCAGGGCCGCCGCGTGGACATGGTCTACCTGCGGCTGACCGATTTCGAGCTCAGCCGGCCCGAGCATGCCCATTTGCGCCAAGCCTGGGCCAGCCAGGCCTGCGTGTTCACCCCAGGGCCGCAAGCGCATGCATTGCAGGCCAACAAGCGGCACCTGGTGGCGCTGAGCGACCCCGATTTCGTGCAGGGCCTTGGACTGTCCG
>CANHBU010000037.1 GCA_947458345.1 Comamonadaceae bacterium | reverse complement strand
TGAGCCGCGGCAGGCCGGCGTTGTAGTGGGCCAGCGCCTCGTCCAGCGCCGCCACGGCCTGCGCCTTCAGCAGGGTGTAGCCCGGAATCGACAGCTCGCCGCCCAGGTTAAAGAGCTGATGCTGCACCTGCACCAGCAATTCGCGCACATCGCCGGGCATGTCTTCACACAGCAGCAGGCCGATGTGCGAGTTGAGTTCGTCAACGTCGCCCATGGCATGCACGCGCAGGCTGTCTTTGGCGACCCGCGTGTTGTCGCCCAGGCCGGTGGTGCCGTTGTCTCCGGTGCGGGTGGCGATCTGGGTCAGGCGATTGGACATGTTCAAGGAGCTCCGTGTGTGCGAGCGATTATCGGGGCTGCCCACCAAGGCAAGGCTTGAGTCATCGGCTTGGAGCGGGCGCCATACCCTTTGCGGCCGCACAAGCCAGGATTCGGGATGGGCCGCAAGGGTTTTCACAGGCGTTCCCTTACACTGAGGCGGACTCAGCCGGAGACATGGACCATGAACGCCCCCTTGCCCAGCCACCTCTTGCCCGAAGTCAATCAGCGCCCGACGCCGCAGGCGCTGATCGACACCCTCAAAGCCGAATTTGGCCCACGCTGCTCCACCGCGCAGGCGGTCTGCGAGCAGCATGGGCGCGACGAATCGGCCTTTGCGGTGCCGCCACCGGCAGCGGTGGTGTTTGCACAAAGCACGGCCGATGTGGCGCGGGTGTTGGCGCTGTGCAATGAGCAATCGGTGCCGGTCATCCCTTTCGGTGCGGGCTCCTCGCTCGAAGGCCACCTGCTGGCGGTGCAAGGCGGCATCAGCCTGGACGTCAGCCGCATGAACCGGGTGCTGTCCATCAATGCCGACGACCTGACGGTGACGGTGCAGCCGGGCGTGAGCCGAAAGCAGCTCAACGAAGAGATCAAGCACACCGGGCTGTTTTTCCCGATCGATCCGGGCGCCGATGCCAGCATCGGCGGCATGTGCGCCACCCGCGCCAGCGGCACCAACGCGGTGCGCTACGGCACCATGCGCGAGAACGTGCTGGCGCTGGAGGTGGTGGGCGCGAGCGGGCAGATCCTGCGCACCGGCACACGGGCGCGCAAGTCCAGCGCGGGCTACGACCTGACGCGCTTGATGGTGGGCAGCGAGGGCACACTGGGTGTGATCACCGAGGTGACGCTGCGGGTGTATCCGCTGCCCGAGGCCATTTCTGCGGCGATTTGCTTTTTCCCGAGCATCGAGGCGGCCGTGCGCACCACCATCGAGATCATTCAGATGGGCATCCCGATCGCCCGGGTGGAATTTGTCGACGCCGCGACGGTGGCGATGTTCAACCAGCATTCCAAGCTCTCGCTGCGCGAAGAGCCGCTGCTGCTCATGGAGTTTCACGGCTCACCGGCCGGCGTCAAAGAGCAGGCAGAGCTGGTGCAGGAGATCGCGCTGGGCCAGGGCGGTCAGGCTTTTGAATGGGCTGCCTCACCCGAGGAGCGCACCCGCCTGTGGACAGCGAGGCACAACGCCTACTTTGCAGCGATTCAGTCGCGCCCAGGCTGCCGAGCCATCTCCACCGACGTCTGCGTGCCCATCTCGCGCCTGGCCGACTGCTCGCTTGAATCGGCTCAAGAAGCGCAAGACAGCGGGCTGCCCTATTTGCTGCTCGGTCATGTGGGCGACGGCAACTTCCATTTTGGCTACCTGATCGACCCGGACAGCCCATCCGAGCGGGCCAGGGCCGAAGGACTCAACGAAAAATTGGTGCACCGCGCGCTCAGCATGGGCGGCACCTGCAGCGGCGAGCACGGGGTAGGCGTGCACAAGATCGGCTTTCTACAAAGCGAGGCCGGCGACGCGGCCCTGGACATGATGCGCGCCATCAAACGCACGCTCGATCCGAACAACATCCTCAACCCGGGCAAGATCTTCACGCTTTAAGCCGTTGCGGCTCGCCTGTGCTGGCCACCGGATCAACCCGACCCATGGCCGAAGAAGCGGCATCGCCAGAACGGCTGCAAGCGCGCCAGCGCATCGCCGCCCTGCAGCGCGAACTGCAGGGCGCTGGCCTGGGCTTCAGAGGACCCCCGGCCGAGCCGACCACCTGCTGCGGGCGCGGGTGCAACGGCTGCGTTTGGGAGGGCTACGAGGCGGCGCTGGCCTGGTGGTTTGAAGAGGCCCTGGCGGCCACCGCCGCCAGGACGCGCCAGCAGACTTAAGCCGACACGCAGCGGGCCCGAAGGCCCGCGCCAGCCATCAAGCCTGGCCCCAGACCTCTTGCGCGGTCTCGATCACCAGACGCAGCTTGTCGCGCTGGGCCTGCACCGCGATGTTGTTGCCGTGCACCGTGCTGGAAAAACCGCACTGCGGCGACAGCGCCAGCTGCTCCATGGGCGCGTATTTGGCGGCCTCGTCGATCCGACGCTTGAGCGCGTCCTTGCTTTCCATGTCGCCGAACTTGGTGGTCACCAGGCCCAGCACCACGATCTTGCCCTTGGCCAGGTAGCGCAAGGGGCGGAAGTCACCGCTGCGGTCGTCGTCGTATTCGAGGAAATAGGCGTCGATGTCCATCTCGGACAGCAGGGCCTCGGCCACCGGCTCGTAGTTGCCCGCCGCCGCGTGGGTGCTCTTGAAGTTGCCGCGGCACAGGTGCATGGCCAGGGTCATGCCGGCCGGCTTTTGGGCCACCACCTTGTTGATGAACTGCGCGTAGCGGTGCGGCAGTTCATTGGGGTCGTCGCCGCGCTGGCGAGCTGCTTCGCGCATTTTCTCGTCGCACAAATAGGCCAGGTTGGTGTCATCCATCTGCACGTAGGTGCAGCCGGCATCGGCCAGGGCGCGCAGTTCGTCGCCGTAGGCCTTGGCCACGTCGTCGTAGAAAACCGGGTCAAGCTCGGGATAGGCCTGACGGCTGATGCCGGCACGCCCGCCCCGAAAGTGCAGCATGGTCGGTGAAGGAATGGTGACCTTGGGTGTGCAACCTGCCGCCACCTGGCTCTTGAGGTACTGGAAGTCGGCCAACTGGATGTTTTTGGTGTGGGTGACTTTGTCGGTCACGCGGATCACTGGTGGGGCCAGGTGGGTGGTGCCATCGGGCTGCAGCACCGACAGGGGGATGTCGGTGACCACACCGCCGAGTTGCTCGAGAAAGTCGATGTGGAAGTAGGTGCGGCGGAACTCGCCATCGGTGATGGCTTTGAGGCCCACGTCTTGCTGGAACTGGACGATCTCCGCGATGGCCTTGTCTTCGACCGCGCGCAGTTGCTCGGCGCTGATCTGGCCTTTGGCCTTTTGGGCGCGCGCCTCGAGCAAATAAGCGGGGCGCAGAAAGCTGCCGACATGATCGTAGCGGGCGGGGAGTTGGACGGTCATAGGGGTCTCCAAAATATTGAGATGGCGCGGATCGTAGCGCAGACGCTGCACAGGGGCCTGCGGCGGCCTGAGGCGGCCTCAGGCGGCCTCAGGCGGCCTCGGATTGGGCTTGGGGCTGCTCCTGCGCGATCAGCCGCTCAATGATGCGCCGCGCTTGGACGCCGCCAGCATCGATATTGAGCTTGAGCAGCTTGCGGTGGCGGTGCAGGGTCAAGTTGCGTTGCTGCGCCTCAAGCACGGCCGTGTCTTGTGCAAATACCCGGCCCTGACCTTCGCGGATCTGCGCCGTCAGCGCAACGTCGCTGACACGAAAGCTGCGGGCCATGCCCCAAAAGTACCACATGGTGGTTTCGGTCTCGGGCGTGATGAAGTCGACCACCACGCTCGAGACCTTGTGCTCGGCCGCCGCCTGATGGCCGCCACGGCCAGCCAGCGCCACACCGACTTCGATCATCACGTGGCTGGGCGGGCTGAAACGGCAGATCTGCCAGCGGTCGACCGGCTGGTCGTCGGGCAGGCCATGGGCGCGCAGATTGGCCTGCCAGAACGGAGGCGCATGGACGGCGTCCATAAAACGGCTGGTGACCACCTCCTGACCCACCGCGCGGGTGCTCACCGGCGCCTCGTCGATTTCTTTTTGTCCGATGCTGTCGGCATGCACATAGGTCTCATGGGTGAGGTCCATGAGGTTGTCGATCATCAGGCGGTAGTCGCATTTGACGTGGTAGAGCCCGCCGCCGTAGGCCCACTGCGCGCTTTCGGCCCAGCTCAAGGCGGGCAGCAGGGCCTCATCGGCCCGCTCCGGCTCCCCGGGCCACACCCAGATAAAGCCGTGGCGCTCGATCACCGGATAGGCACGGATGGCCGGGAAAGCGCCCACCCGCTGGCCCGGCATGGACTCGGTCTTGCCGTCGCAGCCCATGACCAGACCGTGGTAGCCGCAGACCAGCTGCCCCTGACACACGCGGCCCAGGGACAGCGCCGCGCCACGGTGGGGACAAAAGTCCTCAAGGGCTGCCACGCGGCCGCCGGCGGCGCGGTAGAAGACGATGGACTGACCGCAAACCATGCGGCCCAGTGGCTTGCCCTCAATTTCATCGGGCGTGCAAGCCACATACCAGGCGTTTTGGGGAAACATCGGGCCAACTCCAGGAAAACAGGCCGCGATTATGACTTACGGGATACACAATGTATACAGGCTGGACACCTCGCCCTCTCTTTAACCCGATATTGGGGGCCAAGCCCGTCTTTTCCCCCCTCCAATCTGCTACATTGGATACATGAGCTCCGCGATCGACGGTCTTAAACGCGACAAAGAAGCCGAGCCGGCTGGCTCTCAGGCGGTCAAGGCCTTGCTGGCCCTGCGCGAAATGGTGCTGGCCGGTGAACTGCCTGCCGGCTCGCGCATCGCCGAGGTGGCCCTGGCCGAACGCCTGGGCGTGTCGCGCACACCCATACGCGCTGCGCTGATGCGACTGGAGCAGGAGGGCCTGCTCGAGCCTCTGCCCGGCGGCGGTTACACGGTACGCACTTTTTCGGAGCGCGACATTTCCGATGCGATCGAGCTGCGCGGCACTTTGGAAGGCTTGCTCGCGCGGCTGGCGGCAGAGCGCGGGGCTGCGCAGGTGGTGCGGGCCGAATCGCGCCTGTGCCTGGACGAGATCGACCAGGTGCTGGCGCAACCGGCGCTCGACGACGAGTCTTTTTCCCGCTACGTGCGCCTGAACGAACGCTTTCATGGCCTGCTCAGCGAAATGGCCGGCAGCCCGGTGATTGCCAAAGAACTTGAGCGGGTGGCCCGGCTGCCCTTTGCTTCGCCCTCGGGCTTTGTCGTCGCACAGGCCAACTCGGGGCATGCGCGCGACATGCTGATCGTGGCGCAGGACCAGCACCGCCAGGTGCTCGAGGCGATCGAGCAAGGCGAAGGGGCCAGGGCGCAGGCCATCATGTGCGAACACTCCCGGCTGGCGCAGCGCAATCTACGCGCCGCCACGACGAGCCGGCAGCTAGAGCGCATGCCCGGTGTTCGGCTGATCCGAAAACGGGGGACCTGATGCTGCGCTGGAGGCTCTGGCCATGCTGACGATCCTGTTTGACGGCATCGCCTACGGCATGCTGCTGTTCATCTTGGCCGTGGGCCTGTCGGTGACCATGGGGCTGATGAATTTCATCAACCTGGCCCACGGTGCTTTTGCGATGGTCGGGGGCTACATCACGGTGCTGATGATGCAAAGGCTGGGCCTGCCCTTTCTGCTGGCCCTGCCCGCGGCCTTCTTTGGCGCGGCCCTGCTCGGGGCGCTGCTCGAGCGCACTTTGTACCGCCCGCTCTACCACCGGCCGCACCTCGATCAGGTGCTGTTTTCGATCGGGCTGGTCTTCATGGCCATCGCCAGCGTCGACTATTTCATCGGGTCTTCCCAGCAGATCCTGCAGCTGCCCGCATGGCTCAAGGGTCGCACCGAGCTGGGCAGCGGCGCCTGGCAGCTGGGCATGGGGCACTACCGCCTCTTCATCATTGCGGTGTGCCTGTTGCTGACCGTGGTGCTGCAGCTCATCCTCTCGCGCACGCGCTTTGGCAGCCGGCTGCGCGCCTCGGTCGACGATCAGCGGGTGGCTTCGGGTCTGGGCATCAACGTCAACCGCGTGTTCCTCACCACCTTTGCCGTCGGCTCGGGCTTGGCTGGCCTGGGCGGCGCGCTGGGCGCCGAGGTGCTGGGGCTCGATCCGAACTTTCCGCTCAAGTTCATGGTCTATTTTCTGATCGTGGTGGCCGTTGGGGGCACCAGCTCGATCAGCGGCCCCTTGTTGGCCGCATTGCTGCTGGGCATTGCCGATGTGGCGGGCAAGTACTACATCCCCAAGCTGGGCGCCTTTATCGTCTACACCTTGATGATCGTGATCCTGGTTTGGCGGCCGCAGGGTCTGTTTGTGCGGCAAGGGGGCAAATAAGTGCAGGCGTCTTCTACTTTGCTGGCCAGCAGCCGCGTGCGCGCTTGGGAGTGGCTGCTGTGGCCGCTGCTGCTGGCCTCGCCGCTGCTGTTTCCGAGCCAGGCCCTGATCATCAACGAAATTGCGATCGTGGCCTTGTTTGCGATTTCGCTGGACCTGATCCTGGGCTACACCGGCATCGTCTCGCTCGGCCACGCCGCCTTCTTCGGTCTGGGCGGCTATGCCGCGGGCCTGCTGGCCAAGCACCTGACGGGCGATCCGCTGACCGGGCTGCTGGCCGGCACCGCGGTCTCGGCGCTGGCCGGCGCAGTGATGTCCCTGACCATCTTGCGCGGCAACGACCTGACGCGGCTGATGGTCACGCTGGGCTTTGCGCTCATCTTGTACGAGCTGGCCAACAAACTCGATTGGCTCACGGGCGGCGCCGATGGCCTGCAAGGCGTGAACATGGCCCCGCTGCTCGGTCGCTTCGAGTTCGACCTGTTCGGGCGCACCGCGGCCCTGTACTCCCTGAGCGTGCTGCTGCTGACTTTCCTGCTGCTGCGGCGGGTGGTGCATTCGCCCTATGGCGCCACGCTCATGGCCATCCGCGACAACCGGCTGCGCGCGCAGTCCATCGGCATCCCGGTGGCGCAGCACCTGGCCTCGGTCTACACCCTGGCTGCGGCCATCGCTGGCACCGCCGGTGTGCTGATGACTCAGACCACCGGCTTTGCCTCGCTCGATCTGTTTGATATCCACCGCTCGGCCGATGTGCTGCTGATGCTGGTCATCGGCGGCACCGGCTGGCTCTACGGCGGGATCTTGGGCGCCGTGGTCTTTAAGGTGCTGCAAGACGTGCTGTCGAGCATCACGCCGCAGTACTGGACGTTCTGGCTCGGCCTGTTCCTGGTGGTGCTGGTGCTGGTGGGGCGCGAGCGCCTGGTCAGCCCACTGTCGCGCGCAGCAGGAGGCCGACCATGAGCCCGGCAAGCAGCGCGCACGCCGCGCCCACTGCCGTGCTGCAGACGCGCCAGCTGGTCAAGCGCTTTGGCGGCATCACGGCCACTGACCACGTGAGTCTGGAGCTCAAGCAGGGGGCCCGCCACGCGCTGATCGGGCCCAATGGCGCGGGCAAGACGACCTTGATCAATCTGCTCACCGGTGTGCTGCCGCCCACCGCTGGACACATCTTGCTGGACGGACAAGACATCACCGAGCTCGCACCGCATGAGCGGGTGCAGCGCGGCATGGTGCGAACTTTCCAGATCAATCAGCTCTTCGACAGCCTCACGCCAATGCAAACGCTGGCGCTGACCGTCTCGCGCCAACAGGGGCTGAGTGCACGCTGGTGGCCAAGACTGGGCCAGCACGCGGCCGTGATGCAGCGCTGCGAGGAGTTGCTCGAACGCTTTCATCTGACCGACGTGATGGACCAGGCCACCCGGGTGCTGCCCTATGGCAAGCGGCGCCTGCTCGAAATCGCGATTGCGCTGGCCTGCCAGCCGCGCGTGCTGCTGCTCGACGAACCCGTGGCGGGCGTGCCCACCGGCGAGCGCGAACAATTGCTGCAGACCGTGGCGGCGCTACCGGCCGATGTTTCGGTGCTGCTGATCGAGCACGACATGGACCTGGTTTTCAGCTTTGCCCAGTACATGACCGTGATGGTCAACGGCGGCGTGCTCACCGAAGGCCTGCCCGAAGACATCGCACGCGACGAGCGGGTCAAGGCGGTCTATCTCGGCCACGGCGCGGAGGCTGGCCATGGCTGAGTTGCTGCGCGTTCAAGGGCTGCGGGCCGGTTACGGCGAGGCGGTGGTGCTGCAGGGCGTGGACTTCACGCTCGATCAGGGTCAAACCCTGGCCCTGCTCGGGCGCAATGGCACGGGCAAAACCACGCTGATCAACACTGTGGCTGGCGCCACCCGCCAGCATGGAGGCAGCCTTGAGTTCAACGTGGGCCAGCGACGCGTCGATTTGTCGCGCCTGCCCTCTTTCGAGCGCGCCGCCTGCGGCATCGGCTGGGTGCCGCAGGAGCGCAACATCTTCAAGTCCCTGACGGTGCACGAAAACCTGACGGCTGTGGCTCGGCCCGGGCCGTGGACGCCGCAGGCGGTCTACACCCTGTTTCCGCGGCTGGCCGAGCGCAAGGGCAACCTGGGCACGCAGCTGTCGGGCGGTGAGCAGCAGATGCTGGCTGTCGGTCGTGCGCTGGCCCTCAACCCGCGGCTGCTGCTGCTTGACGAACCCCTTGAGGGCTTGGCGCCCATCATCGTAGAGGAGCTGCTGCGCGCCATCGACCGCATCACGCGGCAAGAGGGCCTCAGTGCCATCATCGTCGAGCAGCATCCACAGGCGATTTTGGCCATCTCCGATCAGGCCGTGGTGCTCGACCGGGGCAGTGTGGTGCACCACTCGAGCGCGCAGCAACTGCAGGCGCAGCCGGAGCTGATCGAAGGCTTGCTCGGGGTCAAACGCTAAGGCGCACTGAGCGCGCGCAGCCACCCGATCTTTGCGTCAAAGTAAAAACCGTTGTGCGCCGGGCCTGCTCGCGCGCGCCCTGCTGGCGCCACAGGGGCCACCTACAATGAAACCCTGTCATGCACGCGACAAGGGCGCCTGCACACCGCTCAAGGAGACCCCATGGCACCCACACCGGGCGAGGCCCAAAACGAAAAACGCGAGGGTCTGCGCCGCGCGGCGCTGATTTATCACGAGCAGCCGACACCAGGCAAGCTAGCGATCAGCGCAACCAAGCAGCTGACCAACCAGCGCGATCTGGCCCTGGCTTACTCGCCCGGCGTGGCCGCGCCTTGCGAAGAGATCGTCAAGGATCCCAACAACGCCTTCAAATACACCGCCCGCGGCAACCTGGTGGCCGTCATCACCAATGGCACGGCCGTGCTGGGCCTGGGCAACATCGGGCCGCTGGCGTCCAAGCCCGTGATGGAGGGCAAGGCGGTCCTGTTCAAAAAGTTCGCCGGTGTCGACGTGTTCGACATCGAAATCAACGAGTCCGATCCGGCCCGCCTGGTCGACGTGATCGCTGCGCTGGAGCCGACCTTCGGCGCCATCAACCTCGAAGACATCAAGGCGCCCGACTGCTTTTATGTCGAGCGTGAGTTGCGCAAGCGCCTGAAGATCCCGGTATTCCATGACGATCAGCACGGCACTGCGATCACGGTCGGCGCCGCCTTGATCAACGCCCTCAAAGTCGCCGGCAAGCAGCCAGGCGAGGTCAAGCTGGTCACCTCCGGTGCCGGTGCGGCGGCGCTGGCCTGCCTGAACCTGCTGCTGCATTTGGGGCTGCGGCGCGAGAACATCTTCGTGACCGACCTGGCCGGCGTGGTCTACCAAGGCCGAACCGAGCTGATGGACGAGGACAAGGTGCAGTTTGCGCAGGCCACCTCGGCGCGCAGCCTGGCCGAGGTGATCGAAGGGGCCGACGTCTTTCTGGGCCTGTCGGCAGGCGGCGTGCTCAAAAGCGAGATGGTGCGCAAGATGGCCGATCGGCCCATCATCTTCGCGCTGGCCAATCCCAACCCGGAGATCACGCCCGAGGAGGTCAAGTCGGTGCGCAGCGATGCCATCATGGCCACGGGCCGCACCGACTACCCCAATCAGGTCAACAACGTCCTGTGCTTTCCCTACATCTTTCGCGGCGCACTCGACTCGGGCGCCTCAACCATCACGCTCGAAATGGAGATCGCCGCGGTGCACGCGATTGCCGAGCTGGCCCAGGCCGAGCAAAGCGAGGTGGTGGCGGCGGCCTATGCCGGCGAAAAGCTGGTCTTTGGCCCGGACTACCTGATCCCCAAGCCCTTTGACCCGCGGCTGATGATGAAGATCGC
>CANHBU010000036.1 GCA_947458345.1 Comamonadaceae bacterium | reverse complement strand
TGAGATCGACGCTAGAGCTGCTCAGCGCCGCATATTCCGTGCACAGCGGCTTTGCAGAAGGCCGGTTGCTGGAGATGAGCACTCAGCTGCGCCCCACACTGCCCGACAACTTGCCGGCTCTGCGCTGGCTGGGCCGGCGCAGCCTGCAAGTCAATGGCCTGTACCGCCATGGCTTTCTGATCGCACCGGCCCTGCTCGATGCAACGCTCGAGTTGCTCGACGCCGGACAAAGTGCTCTGGCCGAAGGCCTGGGCCTGAGCGTGCAAGCCGAGCCTCAGGCGAGCCTGCCATGCGAGTCTTGATCAACCAGATGCCCCACGAACTGCCCGAAGGCTGCAGCCTCGAGGCGGCACTGCAAGTGGCGGGCTTCAAGCCGCCCTTTGCTGTCGCCATCAACCTGCAGTTCGTGCCCAAAACCCACTACGGCCGCACTGTCCTCAAGCCGGGCGATGCGGTCGAGGTGATCTCACCCATCACAGGCGGCTAAGCCCCAACGCTGCATTCCACATCATGCACACCGACCCCCTCATCCTCTACGGGCAAGTTTTCGACAGCCGCCTCTTGCTCGGCACCTCGCGCTACCCCTCACCGACCGTGATGCAAGACGCCCTGTGGCGTGCCCAGCCGGCCATGGTTACTGCCTCGCTGCGTCGACAGGGCGCGGTCTCGGCCGAGGCCAGCAACGGTTTTTGGGAGCTTCTCAAGGAGGTGAACATCCCTGTGCTGCCCAACACCGCCGGTTGCCACAGCCCGCAGGAGGTGATCACCACCGCGCAGATGGCGCGCGAGGTGTTCGCCACCGACTGGATCAAGCTCGAGCTCATTGGCGACGACTACACCCTGCAGCCCGACACCTTGCAATTGGTGCAGGTGGCGGCCACGCTGATCAAAGACGGCTTCAAGGTGCTGCCTTATTGCACCGAAGACCTGGTGCTGTGCAAGCGCCTGGTCGATGTGGGCTGTCAGGCCGTCATGCCCTGGGCCGCGCCGATCGGTACCGGCAAGGGCCCAATCAATCCCTACGCGATGCGCGTGCTGCGCGAGCGCCTGGATGTGCCGATGATCGTGGATGCTGGCCTGGGCCTGCCCTCGCACGCCTGCCAAGTCATGGAATGGGGCTATGACGGCGTGCTGCTCAACACCGCTGTCGCCCTGGCCACCGACCCAGTGGCCATGGCTGGCGCGTTCGCTCAGGCGGTGCAGGCTGGCCGCAGTGCCTTTTTGAGTGGCGCGATGAACCCGCAGGAAGCGGCCCAACCCAGCACGCCGGTGCTCGGCACCCCCTTTTGGCATCAAGGCTGACCATGACCGATCTCAACCCCGAAGAATCGGCCCGCACCGTCGAGGCCATCTTCCAGGCCCATGCCGAGCTGGCCCTGCCCGCAGGCCCCATGCCCAGCCTGGCTGCAGGCTCGGTTTATGCAATTGCACGCCAAGCCTGCCTGCGCTTGGGCTTTATCGAGATCGACGCCGACTGCATCGCCCTGGCCTGGCAGCGCCAAAGCGAGCGCACCGGACACTTCGATCCCCTGGCCTGGCCCAGCGAGCCCGAGGACTTTGGCTTGGCGCCCTGGCCGCGTCAGAACGCCTTTGCGCTGTGCCCGCGGTCACTGGGCTTGTATGCCGTGCTTCCCGACGCCCAATGGGTGGCGCGCATGGCCGAGGCGGGCGTGCCGACGCTGCAGCTGCGGCTCAAGAGCGACGACCCTGACACCATCGCCCGCGAAGTCAAGGCAGCGGTCAAGGCGGTCGAGGGCAGCGCCAGCCTGCTTTTTATCAATGACCACTGGAAGGCGGCCCTCGATGCCGGCGCTTATGGCGTGCACCTGGGCCAGGAAGACCTGCAGATCCTGAGCGAGGGTGACTTTGAGGCCCTCAGGCGAGCCGGGCTTCGCTTGGGCCTGAGCACCCACGGCTATGCAGAAATGCTGCGCGCCGACCGCTACAGCCCCAGCTACATGGCCCTGGGTGCGGTGTATCCGACCACGCTCAAGCGCATGGCCACTGCGGCCCAAGGCACGGCCCGCCTGCAGCGCTATGCCCGCTTGATCCAGGCCACACCGCTGGTGGCCATAGGCGGTATCGATGCCCAGCGGCTGCCCGAGGTCATGTCCAGCGGCGTCGGCTCGGCCGCTGTGGTGCGCGCTCTGGTGGCCGCGCCTGATCCCGAGGCCCGCGCACGCGAGCTCAGCGAGCAAGTGCGCCACCTTGACCGCTCGCCGCCGCTGCGTCCCGAGCCCCCGTTTTGGGACCAGGAACTGCATCGGCTGCCCTGGTGCAGGGACTTGGTGGCTCAAGCGGCCACCATAGGCCAGGAAATCCTCGAGCTGATTCGCAAGTTCAGGCCCTTCATGCCCTACCCCAAGTACGGCAACCTCTACAACAACACCTGGGATGCGTTCCCGCTGTCGGTGTTCCAGGGCGAGCACATCGAGCTGTCCAAGGAAAAGCTCTCGGTCAGCATGACGCCTCTGATCCAGATGTTCAGGACCAAGGTGCCCATCACCTCCAGCCTGATCGGGCCACTCGAATCGCAAGGCCATCTGCGCAATGTTTTTGTCAGCCGCCTGATCCCCGGATCCATCATCAACCCGCATCGCGGCTGGACGCCCGACTACCTTCGAATTCACCTGTGCCTGGTGCCTGACCCGGGCTGCCGTATCACCGTCGGCGGCATCACCCGCACCTGGCAAGCCGGGCAGCTGCTGGCCTTCAAGGACGGCGGGCCGTATCCGCACAGCGTCGTGCACAGCGGCGAGCACGAGCGCATCGTGATTTCTTTCGACCTCAACCTTCAATACGTCGCACGCTTTATTCCCGAGGTACTTTGAGCGGCTGTCGAGGCCACAGGCGCCGCACCCCCAGAAAGGGGTCACGCGCTTGCCGGGAGATGTAACGCTGCAGCACCCGGTTGCGATCGAACTCCTCATCGAGCAGGGCGATCTGCACCACGTCCTCGTAGGCCTGACGGACATCGCTCCAGACGGTCGAGCGCAAATGACCTTCACGCCTGAAGCCAAAGCGTTCCTGCAGCAGGGCCACCTGCACATTGCTTTCGTAGATCACGCCCTGCACCTTGTGCATCCCCAGGCTGTTGTAGGCAAAGGACAGGCTGGCGCAATAGGCATCGGCCACCAAAAAGGAGCTCATGTAAGCGGGCAAGATGCCCATGATCTGCTCGGCCGATCGGTTGTGGAAGTTGATGTTGACGAACATCGACAGGCCAATGGGCGTCTGGCCGTGAAAGACCACCCACTGGATGGATCGGGTCTCGGGCAGCAAGGCCGTGTAATCGTGCGTCAGGATCTCAAGCAAGTCGCGGGGCGTCAGGTCGGCGGGAATATTCTTGAGTCGATAAGAAAAATCTTGGTCGACCACCAGCGACCAGACGAACTCGAAGTGCTCAGGCCGTCGCCGCTCGAGCCGTATCGCCCCAAAATTCAGAGGCCGCCACCAGTTCGCCTCATGCCACTGGGCCAGCTCGTCGAGCAGATCGACCTGCGAAAACCGCCGCGACAGCATCACAGCGGCCTCGCGCGCTGCCTCCACGCCCTCCTGCGACCGCAGGCGGGCCAGCCACTGGATCACCTGGCCGAGCTCGGGCGGGATCGCTGTATCAAACTGCGGCAGGAAGCTCACAGCGCTTGCGCTCCATCGCCGGGCTTGTCAGTCGTTTGGGCCGATTCCTGCACCGATTGCACGATGCTCTGATGCACCATGGCCTTGTCCAGCCTATGCCCGATTTGCTCGCGCGAAATCAGCAGCACACTGCGCCGCATAGCCAGCTGCTCGAGCTCTGCGTCGATAAAGGCCAAAAACTTCAGGTGGTTTTTGACCTCCTCGCTCAGCGCCTCAAACTCATAGGTGACGCCGTTGATTTTGACCATCGTCATGAATAACCCCTTTGCTGATTCGTTTCATGCCGGATGCGGCATTTAGGCGTCCACGTGGCGCGGCCTGCCTGTTCTCGGTTCAATCGTTGAATGAAAGCTGATTGGCAACGCTCTGCTCCCTTTGCGCCAGACGCTTGCGCTGACCGGCGGCGCCCATCTGTGTCAGCACCTGGGCCAGGCGCATCACCGTCCAGCCTATCCTGCGCTCAAGCAGCAGGGGCGTCAACAGCGGCAACAGATGAGCATAGAGTTTGCCCAGGCCACGCACCAGCAATTCGTCGGACAGGCAAACATGGGCCCGCGCACGGCCACGCGCGCCCTGGCGGCCCGCCCGGCCGTAAAGCTGCCACTCGATACGGGCGGCGTCATGCGGCTCGAACATGAGCACCTGCAAACCCCCACGCTCGGAAACCTGCGCACTGACCAAGATGTCCGTTCCGCGCCCGGCCATATTGGTCGACACGGTGACGGCGCCAGGCTGACCGGCGACGGCCACAATGCGGGCCTCCTCGGCATGGTGCTTGGCATTGAGCATCTGGTGCGGCACCCCACGCGCATGCAGGGCGTCGGACAGAGCCTCGGTGTCCCTTATCTTTCGGGTGCCGATGAGCACGGGCAAACCGGCCTGGTGACAAGCCAGTGTCTCCTGCACCACCGCCTCCAGGCGCTTGTCAGGGTTGAAGAACAACACAGGCGGCGCATGCTCGAGCCGGCTTGGCACCCGCGGCTCTAGCGGCACCACCCAGGTGCCATAAGTGCGAAAGAGCTCGCCATGGATGCCTTGCAAGGTTCCGCTGGCTCCACACAGACGGTGGTAGCGATTGAAAAAGGTCTGGAAAGTCATGCGCGCCACCGTCTTGGGCGGACTGCTCAACTGCAGCCCCTCCATGGCCTCGATCGCTTGATGGATGCCATGGCTCCAGGAGCGACCGGCCATGACGCGCCCCGTCTTCTCATCGACGATGACGACCTTGCCGTTCTCGTCAACCAGATAGTGGCGGTCGCGCTGATAGACATGGCGGGCCATGACGGACAGGGCCACCATGCCTTCGGCCCGCTCCGGAAAGCGCCAGAACGGGGGCAGCATGTAATCCATCTCTTGCACCCGGCGCTTGCCTTTCTCGGTGAACCGGATGTCGGGCACGGGCTCGGTTTGCACTTGGTAGTCGACACCGAGCAAAAGGTTCTCGAAGATCCGCTTGCCCGCCAACACCGCGTCAATCAGCATCGGGTTGTCATCGGCCGAGGAGATGATCAAGGGTGTGGTCGCTTCATCGATCAGCACACTGTCGGCTTCATCGACGATCGCCGCCCACAAACCCCGCCCTACAGGCCGCGGGCTGTCGTCGCGTCTTTGCATCTCCCAGAGGCGGCGCCGCACGGGATCCTTGACCCCCCCGAGAATCAACTCATCGCGCAAATGGTCGGCCAACAGCTGATTGCCCGTCGCATACACCACATCGCAGCGGTAGGCGTCGGCCAGCGCCTGCGGTGCGGTCTCAGCCGTGATCGAGGCCACCGAAAAATCGGCCAAGGACAACAGCGGCGCCATCAACTGGGCATCACGCTGGGCCAGATACTCGTTGGCCGTGACGATATGGCAGGGCCTGCGGGTGCAGGCATAGAGCGCTGCGGCCAGACCGATGGCCAGTGTCTTGCCCTCCCCCGGGGCCAACTGAACCAGGTGGCCGTTGTGCATCTCGAGGGCTGCACGCACCTGCGTCAGGTGAGGTTTCATGCCCAAGCGCTGCTCAGCCGCGCAGCACCACAAACCCAGCAGCTCGCTGCGCTGGCGCAGCCAATCCGGGCTTGCAGCCACCCCGGCCTGCGGGCCAGCTGCCAGGTATTGCAGGCGTTCGGACTTTTCGATCAGGGTTTTCGACAGCTGTGCCAAAGGCCAGGCGCTGGCCTGTTTGCAGCTGTCGCTGACCCACTGCAATTCGCGCTCGGTTTGGCGCCGCGCTGCGCCGCTCCAGGCCCGCCACCTGACCTGCCACTGCCGCCACACCGAACGTTCGGCATTGCGATCGCGCGGTGGGTACCACTGTTCCCGCTGCATCCCTTTGGACATCATCAGCCCAATTGGTAGCGTTTTTGCATCAGCTGGCGCAAGGACTGACCCACCCGCTGGTAGATGCTGCGTTCGGGCAATTCGATGCGCAAAGCCCCTTTGAGGCCGTGCACCAGCTCAACCGGGTCGGGTGACTCCTGCAATTGAAGCCGCACCTCGTAGAACTCCTCGACCGCCTTTTCGCCGCGCTTGTCATCGTTGGCCACCGGCAACTCGCCGCCGCCAAGCCAACCCAGCGCCGCCGACGGCAAAGTGCCCCGCTGATAGGGCAGCACGGTCAACTGATCGGCCGCCAAGGACGTTTGCGCCTGGCCGCGCAAGCGAACCTGCATGGCCCCTAGCGTCACGCCAAACAAATCCTGCGCGCGCTCTTGCGTGATCACCGCCACGAACTGATAGCCGCTGCGCGAATCAAGCACATGTCCGAGCTCGGTCCCCTGCCCAACCCAAGACCCAAGCCGCTCGCGCCCTTCCATCGTCACAAAGCGCCCATCATGAGGGGCCTGAATCGTCAAGTCCTGCCGCCGGCGCTGCAACTGCGCCAGGCGCTGCTGCTTGGCCGAAATCTGGTCCTCCACCGCCCGCAGGTCGGCCATTCGCGTGGCCAGGGCTTGACGCTGCAAGGCAAACAGCTCGTCGAGTTCGCCCTGAAGCTGACGCATCTCGAGCAGCAAGGGCGCCGAATCAAAACGCATCAACTCCTCGCCTGCGCGCACCCACTGCCCGTTGCCCAGCGTGAGCCGCTCGAGGCGGGCATCAAGAGGCGCATAGAGCACCGCCGCCCGATTCGATTGCACCACTCCGGAGGCCACAATTGAGTAAGGCAAAGGAATGGCCAAAGCCAATCCAATGGCAGCGATCAGCAGGCCAGTGATCCCCCAGGCCCGCAAGCGATGGGTCTGAACGCGCGGCCCGGCCAAATGCTTGATGGCCTTGCCCATCGGCGCGAGCAGCAGCAAATAGGCCGTGATGCACAAGACCAGCACGCCCAGCCCAAACCACAGGTCCATGACGAACAGCACAATCGCATAGGACACCAGCAGGCGGTAAAAAAGGCTCACCGGCGCATAGGCCAGGCACCACTTGCGCTCGCCCGGTGCATCGATCGGAGTGCGGGCGGCGTGGCTGCCCAGCAGGTATTTGTCGGCCAGATAAAACCAGTACGACTGGGCCTTTTGGTAGAAGTTGGGAATATCAAGGAAATCGGCGAGCACGTAATAGGCGTCAAACCGCAGCAGCGGATTGCCGTTGAACACCACGCTCGAGACCGAGCCAATCAGCATCACGTTAAAGGCCAGGCTGTTGACCAGCCCGGGCCCGGTGGCCGCCCAAACCAGCGCGCCCAAGGCCGCCATAAAGATATCGGCCATCATGCCCGCCGCACTGACGAACATGCGATGCCAGCGGTTGGCAAACGACCAGCTGGCCGTGGTGTCGATGTAAGGCAAAGGCGTGGTCACCAAGAACATCAGGCCAAAGGTGTGCACGCTGCCGCCGAAACGCTTGCACACCAGGCCGTGGCAGACCTCATGCACCACCTTCATCACCGATAGGCACAAATAGAGCCAGGGCAGGTTGGTCCAGGCAAACGCACCCTGGCTGCTCGATGCCAAGCTGTCCCAGTCCGAAAGGGCGGCAGCTGCGCCTGCGATCAAAACCGCGAGCCAGACCAGCCATAGCGCAGTCGACGGAAGCACCGCCAGCCGCCGGTCCAGCGCAGCCAGAAACTTGTCCGGATCGAACAGCGGGAGCCGAAAGTACAGGAAAGAAAGCGCCTTGGCCTTGAGCTCCTTCTGGGCCGCCTCCTGCGCCCGCTTGTCAATCTGCTGGGTGTCGGCCTCATCGCGAAAATAAAGCAGGTTCGAGACGTGCAGCTGCGACAGCAATTGCACCACCTCCTCCTGGCCTGGGGCATGCTGCGGATAGCGCTGCAGGTAACTTTGCCAGGCCTGGTCCACGCTGACGCGGTGATTGAGGGTCTTGAGAAAGTCGTGCGCGTGCGGCGTGATTCGAAAAAAACGATGCGCATACGCATCTTCCAGAACGATCCAGGCCTGGCCGCGGTAAGACTGCGGTGTCGCCTTGACGCCAGGCAGCAGACTGACGTGCGCGTCAGCTATCTTGTACCAAGCATCACTGTAGATGGCGCCCGACATAGTCAACCGTTCATCGCGTCGATCACAACCAGAACCACAGGCGCAGCGTGTCGTAGGTCCGGTGCAACAGGATCCAGCCGATGTTGCGGTAGCCAACGTCAATCTTGGCCAGCCCCGTCATGCCCGGTCGCCACCACGGCTGCGCCTGGCCCTGCACCACGGCCTTAAGAAGGAACTGGTTGCCCTCCTCGCCCTTGACCTGGGCCATGGGCACAAAGTTCGACACCTTAAAGGCAATCGGCTCGCCAGGCTGACTGAGCAAGACGAACTCGCCTTGCGAGTCGATGCCAATGCTGCGAACGTCGCGCTCGGGCACCTGCAGCACAAGGTACAGATCCTGAACTTGCGCCACCCTGAAGACTGCATCGCCGCGCCGCACCGAAGCGCCCATGAGCTTGCGACGCTCGCCTTCGACCACCACGCCATCGAAGGGAGCGCGCAATTGCGACTGCTCCAGCAGATAACGCACCCTTTGCAAGCGGGCCGAGGCCTGCGCACCTCGGAACATGGCCACCTGCAAATCGGCCAGGGCGCGCGCCGCCCTGGCCTTGTCGGCCTCAGCCTGAAAGCGCTGCAACTCTGAGCCAATCTCCAGCTCCTGTTGCCTGAGGTCGCTGGTGTCCAGGCTCGACAAGGTCTGCCCCTGCTTGACCAGATCGCCCACATCGACCAGCACCTCCTGCAAGCGCCCGTCCATTTGTGGCGTGATGACCCGAACGCTGTCGGTGGTCAGCTGCGCTGAGGCCTCGATGCGATAGGGCATCTGCCCAAACAGCAGCACCGCGACAGTGACCGAGCAGGCGACGGCCCAGAACTTGACCCAGGGCCGCTTGGGCCCAAAAAGAATCGACAGCTTGTCCAGAGCGTAGAGGCGAAACCGCTTGAACGGGTTGAGCTGGCGGTTGCGCGAATCGATCAACCGCGGCAAGACCATTTCGAGCATCAGCAGCAACTGGTTGAGCGTTTCGGGCTCAATCGGGCCACGCTCGGTGGCACACAGCACCACCGCCTGCGTCTGGCCCGAGGCATCGCGCATCGGCACACCCGTCAGGCCCTGCGCACCATCGAGCACGTGCAGCAGTTCCAGATGCGCCGGTGGCAGCACCTGCAGCGCATCTCTGGCGCTCTCCTGGGTCACGGTCAACACCCGGTCGACCGACAGCACCTCACCTGCGGCCTCCTGCATGGCCTGCACCAGCCGGGAGGTTTTCTCAAAACGCTCTAGGTGACTGATGGCCACCACCTCGGCTCGAGCGCCCACACGCCAGCACAAGACCGCCTGACGCAAGCCGAGCAGCCGAATCAGACCATTGACCAGAGCCAAAGCGGCTGCACCGAAGCGAGGGGCCTGCATCACCTGGGTGCTCAAGGCCAGCATGTCCAGCAGACCTGGCCCAAGCGCAGGGTGCAAAGACCCAACGGCCGGCAGATGCTGCACAGCCGTCGAGGCAGGCGGCGGCGGACGCACATCGCGCACAAGCATGGCGCGCACCAGCGCTTCCTTCAGATGCGCCCTGTCCCGTTCGGGCAAGGCCAGCAGCAACACGGTCGGGCCGGCATCGATCAGCTGCAGCATCAAAACGATGACGCCCAAGCCGTCGGCCAGCCGGTGCGTCTCGTGGCTGTAAGCCTTGGTCTGAACGGCCTGCAAACGCTCGGGCGTGACCCAAGCCTCAAGCTCTTGCACATCCGCGTTCGATCCACCCGAGCCCAGCGCAAGCGGCAAGGGCTCGCTCAGCGAAAGCACCAGTGCAGCCTGCGCAGCACACAGGGACTGCATCAGCTGCGCATACTGCGCATAAAAATCGTCTGACCGGGGTGCCTTCAGGAGCGCATGCAGGGCATCGATGACCGCAGAGGCCTGGGTCGGACGCTTGACGCCGGAATCGGAGGTGTCGGACATGGGCGCGGATCAGGGGGTGCTGCGCAAGGGCGCGCTGAGCAACCGGCCTTTGACGCCAGGGCGTATCAGTCCCTTGGGATTGGCAAAGACCGCACGCACATCGACTAGGCCACTGGCGT